>JBLMWY010000215.1:0-15577 GCA_050257475.1 Bdellovibrio bacteriovorus | reverse complement strand
TCCGCCGTGCCCAGCTCCCCGTCGAATGCCTTGTCCGCCGAGGTGGAATAGCAGTGGCGGCAGGTGAGGTTGCAGCGCCGGATCAGGTTCCAGATCACCACGGGGCCGCTCGGCTCCGCCGGGGGCGCGGCCGCCGCCCGGGCGAGGCGCTCGGGGTTGGCGAGGAGCTGGAGATAGCGGCTCAATCGAAACATCGGGGTCCCCTCATGAGCTAAAGCGAAGCCCGGTCTTCTTCAGCACCGCCTCGCTGAACAGCACCCGGTGACCTCGGCAATGGGGGCCCACCAGGGACTCGATGTGGCGGGTGGCCGCCAGGACCTGGTCCCGGTCCTGGCCGTGGACCATGGCGAACAGGTTGTAGGGCCAGAGCGGCAGCCGGCGGGGACGGCGATAGCAGTGGCTGACCGTCTCCAGGGCCCCAAGCTGGGCCCCAAGCCGGTCCACCTCGGCATCCTCGATGTCCCAGACCGTCATCCCGTTGCCCCGCAACCCCAGCCGATAATGGTTGGGCACGGCCCCGATGCGTCGGATGGCGCCGCCCGCCAGCAGTTGCGCCAGTCGGTCGATCACCGTTCCCGGATCCCAGCCCAGTCCCCTGGCGAGCTCCGTGTAGGGCTCCGGCACCAGGGGCAGCCCGGCCTGGGTGGCGGCCACCAGGGCCCGGTCGAGCGCATCCAGAGCGGGCGACGCGACGGGCCTGTTCCGCTCCCAGCGGCGCAGTGCCGGGGTCCCGTCCGGCTCCAGATGGATCCAGAACCCTAGGTGATACTCGGCGAGCTTGGGGAAGTCGTAGACCTTGAGCCCAGTGCGGGCGTGGATCCGCCGCACCGTCTCCTGGAGGGCGGGCTCGCTGGAGGTGGCCAGCACGAACCACATGTTCAGCGCATGGTCCCGCCGGTAGTTGTGGGCCACCTCGGGCAGCTCCCCGAGCTGCGCCGCGACCTGCTCGAACGCGTTGTCAGGGACCGCCATTGCGGCCAGCGTGAAGCGTCCGCCCAGGCGCTCGGCGTCGTAGAGGGGTCCGAAGCGTGACAGGATCCCGTCGTCGAGCAAGCCGCGGACCGTCTGGATCAGGGTCGGCTCGTCCGTCTCCAGTACCTCGGCGGCTGCTCGGAAGGGCCGCTCATCAAGGGGGAAGTCACCCTGGTAGCGGTTGATGAAGGCACGCGCCAGGGGATGCAGCAACCCCGGAGCGACCCTGTCCATCGCGGATACCGGATGATCGGTCACGCCGAGGCACCCAGACCCTGGGGCGCCGTGACCGCGAGCAGCGCAGCGCCGGCAGTCGTCGTCTGTCGGTGACCCACTCCCGAGAACCCCGCCCTGCCGAGGGACTCCGATGCCCGCGGGAGGTCCGGGGCATCCCGGGGGCCACGATAGAGGGCCCCCCGCTGCTTGAAGCGTTGGCCGCTGAAGAGCACCGCATGGGGCACGGGCCCAAGCCCTAGGCCCTGCTCCACCTCCGACACCTGGGCCAGGACCGCCTCACGGCTGCGCCCGTGGATCATGGTGAAGAGGTTGTAGGGCCAGTCCGGGAGGCGCCGGGGCCGACGGTAGCACAGCGTCACGCAGGGGATGGTGCCGATCCGCGCCCCCAGGGCATCCACCAGGGGGTCCGGCAGGTCCCACACCACCATGGCATTGGCCCGATAGCCCAGCTCCTGGTGGCGCACCACCACCCCGAGCCGTTTGATGGACCCGTCGGCGAGCAGGGCGGCGATCCGCTCGATCACCCGCGACTCCTCGATCCCGAGGGCCCGCCCGATGGCGGCATAGGGCCGCTCCACCAGGGGCAGCCCCCCCTGGATGGCCCCGATGATCGCCTCATCCAGGCTAAGGTCCCGGGCCTCGGTCCGGGCGCGATTCAGCAGGGTGGTCATGACCATTGCAGCGGAAACCCCAAGTCGATGTGGTACTCGGCCAGCATGGGAAGATCCAGCACGGTAAGACCCGTGCGCCGCCTAATCTCCTCCATCACCCGCGCCAGGCTGGCCTGGTCCGGGGCGGTGAGGACGAACCACAGGTTGTAACGGTGCTCCCGCTCATAGTTGTGGTTAACCTCAGGATAGGTGTTCACCAGGGCCGCCACGGAGGCCAGGCGCTCCGCCGGGACGGCCATGGCCGCCAGGGTGCTGACCCCGATGCGCTTCGGTGCAAACACCGGCCCGACCCGACTTACGGCACCGGCCTCGGTCAGCCGGCGCAGGCGCACGAGGACATCGGCCTCGCTCACCCCGAGCTGCTCGGCCATCCGGGCATAGGGCCGTTCGGTCAGCGGCATGCCCGATTGGAACTCGTTGAGCAGCCGGCGATCGATGGCGTCCAGCCCCAGGTCCGCGGCCGCGGTGCTCAAGACAAGGCCCTGTCGACGCGTTCGGGGATAAGGGTGGCCCTTGTCATGCGTGTTGCTCCAAGGTGGCGCGATCAGGCCGGCGGGACCTCGACGCCGACCCTGGACTCAGGCCCCGGCTCAAGAACGCGGGGATACAGGAGCCCGGGTGCCGCCCGGCCGGAGTGGATCTGGGGCGAGACACTAGTCGGCCGCCCCCGTACCGCCCTTGATAGAGGTCAAAGTCGATCCGGGCCAGGACCTCGCTCGGGATGAGAAGGCATCAAGGGCGGCGCACCCGCCCTTGGCTTGCGCGATGCTGGGCCGGTATCAGCGAACGGCGTCCCTTGCCGAAGCGCGGCTAGGCCGCAGGGCCAGGTGCCGACCACCGGGCACCCCGCGATTATCGCGGCACAGCGTCCTCGTCGTAGCCGATGATCGTCCAGGTCCTCGGGCAGGTCGCGTAGGGGCAAGGTCGGCATGGGCGATCACCTGAAGTCGCAACGACATCAGTTTGCGTACACGACGACGTGGACACGATCCCTCGCTTAGAGTCCGATCTTGTGGGCGCGGTCGGTGAGGAAGATGCCGCTCGGCTTCTCGGCCGGCAGGCTGGTCACGCGGGCAAAGGTCTGGGTGTCGTAGACCTCCAGACGGTCCTCGTCCCGCACCGAGATCCAGACCTCCTCGCCCCGGGGCTCAAACTCCATGTGCAGCACCCCTTTGCCGGGCTCGAGGTCCTTGACGACCTGGAGGCTCTCGGTGTCGATCACCTGAATCCGGTGATTGTCAGGCAGGGCGAAGTTGACCCAGATCTGCCGCCCGTCGGGCCTGGCCATCACGAAGACCGGCTGACCGGCCACCGGGATGCGCCCCACCTCCGCCCAGGTGTCCAGATCCACCACCAGAACCTCGTGACGGCCCACCGCGGGCAGGAAGGCGCGCCGCCCCGCGACGGCCCAGCCCTCCAAGTGGGGCATCTTGAAGACAGGCAACGGCTCCTCGCCATGACCATACCCTGGAAGGATGCGCCGCACCCCCTTCTCCAGGTGCCAGAGGTCCAGCAGGGCCAGGCCGTCCTCGCCGAAGAGCCCGGCGATGTAGTAGCGGCCGTCGGGCGTGATCAGGGCGTCGTAGGGCTGGCGGCCGATGTCCCGATACTGCTCGATGCGGGGCTGGGCCCGGTCGTTCATGTCAGCGACCCAGATCTCCCCGGCGTCCCACAGGCTGAAGACGAAGCGGTTGCCAGGGGCGTCTACCAGGCCGATCACCTTGGATCGCTGGGTGCCGTCCCCATAGGTCGCGGGGATGTCGGCCACCGGGTCCAGGGTCTCGGCGTCGAAGACCCGCACCCCGCCCGGCTCGTAGTTGGAGACCGCCACCAGACGGCCGTCCTGAGAGATGGCCCCGCCGATGGCGTTGCCCGATTGGACCACCCGCTTGACCAGGGTGCCAGTCAGCAGATCCACCTTGGTGAGGCCCCCGTCCCGCCCGAAGACATAGGCGAAGCGGCCGTCCCGGGAAAAGACCGCGGAGGCGTGAGAGAGATCCCCCAGGCCCTCGATCCGGCCCAGGGCGCTGTTCCGGCTGGTCTCGATCACCTGCAGGGAGCCGCTCGCCCGCTCCACCACGATCCCGAGATCCCCGGTCCCCCGCAGCAGGGCCGTCGGCTCCTCGGCGAGGGCGCCCATACAAAGGGCCAGGGCCCCCACGCCGAGGTAGAGGCCAGGCGCCCATCGGATCCTCATGGGTTCAACCCCTTCAGCTCGCGCGCCAGCCAGAGCCCCTCCGTCTCCGAGAGGAAGACCGACCAGGGGGGCATGGCGGTGCCCGGGCGACCGTTCAGAATGGTGTAGGCCAGGAACTCCGCCGGCTTATCCTCGAGGTTTCCAGGCTGCAGCGCCGGTCCCAGTCCTCCGGAGAGGGTAAGTCCATGGCAGGAGCCGCAATCCTGGGTCAGCAGGTGGCGCAGCTCAGTGGCCCGCTCGGAGGATACGGAGGCCGACAGGGACCCAGCCGCCGGACCGCCAACCGGCGGGAGCGCACCCAGGGCGGACAGGCTGATCCCCGAGAGGATCGCCAGGCCGGCGCCGACACCCGCCGCCCAATCAACGATAGGACGCGTAGACAGAGACATCATCCAACTCCCCGGTACCCGGGTTGAACCAATTCAGGGCCTCTGACAGCCGGACCACGGCCCCGAAGACGATGAGGACTGGGGCCTCGAGACCCGCCGCCTCGACCAGTTCCGGCAAGGACGCGGCCGTGCCGATGACCCGGCGTTGGCTCGCCAAGCTCCCGGACTGAATGGCCGCCGCGGGGGTCTGGGGATCCAGCCCCGCGCCGATCAGCCGCCCGGCGATCTGGGCCAGATTGGCGAGCCCCATGTAGAAGGCCAGGGTGCCCTCGGCCTTGGCCAGGGACTCCCACGGCAGGTCGAGGGCGTCCCCTTCCTGGAGGTGGCCGGTGACGAGCTGGACTACGCGACTCTGACCCCGATGGGTGAGCGGGATACCTGCATAGGCGCAGGCGGCGCTGGCCGCCGTGACCCCAGGGACCACCTCGAAGGGGATGCCATGGGCGCGCAGGTACAAGGCCTCCTCGCTGCCCCGCCCGAACAGGAAGGGGTCGCCCCCCTTGAGCCGCACCACCCGCCGCCCCTTGCGGGCGCTGGCGACCAGCAGGGCATTGATCTCCGCCTGAGGCACGCAATGGAGCCCGGGGGCCTTGCCCACGGCGATGCGGCTGGCGCCCACCGGGATCAGGTCCAGGATGCCCTCCCCCACCAGGCGATCATAGACCACCACCTGGGCCTCCCCGAGGAGGTGCGCCGCCTTGAGGGTCAGCAGGTCGGGGTTGCCGGGACCCGCGCCGACCAAATAAACGATGCCCGTAGTCCCCATCCCAAGACCCTCGCGGCGTGGGGTCCGGATCCAGACCGGCCCCTTCAATGGACTGGTGGAGAAGCTACAAGCGCCGCCCGGATGGCACCCTTGATGAAGGTCAAAACTCCCGCCGGTCCCTCCGGCGGTGCCCCGCCTCTCGGCTTGGAGGCCGATCACCGGGGCGACGGCCGCACCGGAAAGGGCGGCGGCACAGGGCTGGTCTGCCCGGCAAGCGAATACGTCGCCCAGGATCCGGCGGCCGTAGTCGCCCTCACGTTCGCCGGCCCAGCACCAAACGAAAAGAGGCCCCGCGGACCAAGGTCCGCGGGGCCTTCGATTCCTTGCCGCCGCAGGGTGCGCCGGCAGGGGTTGGCTCAGCGTTAGCGAGCGACCGGAGCCTGGAACGGCATTGGGGCGATCGGTGCCTGGGCAGCCGGGGCCATCGCGACCGGGGCGTAGGGGTAGGCGTAGTAGGGGGCGTACCCGTAGCCGTTGTAGCCCTGGAAGCGATCGTAACCGCGACCCCAGCCGCGGCCGTTTCCGGAAACGCTGGTGTTCAGATTGAAATCGGCATTGCCATCGCCGAAGCCGTCCCCGAAGAGCTCGTTGGCCACGTCGGTGAAGCCGTTGCTGAAGCTATCGAAAGGGCCATTGACCCAGGCGAAGGCGGAGGCAGAGCTCAGGAAGAGGGCGGTGACAGCAGCAGCCTTGATGATCTTGTGCATTGTTTTATCTCTAAAAACGTTGGGTTTTGGACTTGTCTTCAGCGAGATCGCTTCGGATGGGGAGGAGTATATCAGCGTTCCCTAATATAGCAAGCGATTTTATCGCGCCGATAAAATAAATTTTGCCCGGTTCGACCTTAACCAGCGCGAGGACGGCGCGACCCATTGACTGGGGTCAAGGCCCGCCTAAGGGTCCAGCGCCTAGCCTGACGGCATCTGAGCTCGATACCGGGAGACACCGAGATGACGGCCATCGCTGAGGCCACGGAACGGCGCTACCCGCCGGGAGATCTGGCCATCTGGATCTTCATCCTGGCGGAGCTTTCGGTCTTCGCCGTGTTCTTTGCCGCCTATGCCTTCACCCGCATGGGCGACCCGGAGCTCTTCGACACCTATCAGCAGACCCTGGACCGCCGGGCCGCCCTCATCAACACCCTGGCCCTGATCACCAGCAGCTACTTCGTGGTGCGCTCGGTGGCGGCCATCCGCTCCGACGACAGCCTCGGCTGCGTGCGCTGGCTGCTGGCCGCCATCGCCATGGGTCTGCTGTTTCTCGTCGTCAAGTCGGTCGAGTACGCCCATCACCTCGGGGAGGGGATCAACCTCTCCACGAATACCTTCTACATGTTTTATCTGTCCCTAACCTTCTTCCACTTCATGCATGTGATTCTGGGGATGGTGATCCTGGCGGCCGTGGCCATCAAGGCCAACGCCGGCGGCTACAGCGCCGCGGAGCACACGGGGGTGGAGACCGGTGCCTCCTACTGGCACATGGTGGACCTGGTGTGGCTCATCCTCTTTCCCCTCGTCTACGTGATGCACTGACCGCCATGTCCGCCAAGTCCTATGCCATCCGCCCTTGCACCCGGGTCTATTTGGTCCTGATGGCCTTGACCTTCGGCACCTTCGCCGTCGGCCAATTGGGCCTGGGCGGACTTTACGTCTCCCTCCTGGTGCTCGGATTCGCCCTGCTCAAGGGCCATCTGGTCGGCGACTTCTTCATGGGGCTCAGAGGGATTCGCGGCCTCTGGCGCTGGGTGATCCTGGTCTGGCTGATCCTGCCCGGGGGGCTCATCACCCTGGCCTTCGTTCTGTCGTCCTGATTTCTACCCTTGGGTCGGGCTTACCGTGAAAGTCGCGCGCAGCGCGCTCCGCGTCCCCCTCGCCCTTTTGGAGAGGGCCGGGGTGAGGGAAACGGCCATGGCGGCCAGCGCCTTTCATGATTCGGGGTGGCGCTGGCCGCCATGGACGTTAGCCCGACTGAGACGCCTGGGATGGCCGTTGGGTTGGTATCGGGCTGAAGCCCGACTACGCCGGACACCGGGTCCGGAGGCTAGGATTTGACTCAGGTTAAGGAGCGGCGGGGTCCGCCGTCGGAGCATCGGGCGACTCCCCAGGGCGGCCTCCCGAGCGCGCCGTCCCCAGGAGCCCACGCAGAACGAGCCAGCACCCACCTGGAGGATTTCGACAATGCAGATCGCACCCATCCTGACCGCCGCCGCCTTGGTCCTGTCCACCGGCCTGGCCCAGGCCGCCTCCCCCGCCGACGCCTGCGCGAATCTGGGGGCCGCCCGCTCCGCCCTTGTCGGCATGATCGACGAGGCGGATGCCACCAAGCTCGACGGCTATGTGGAGAAGATCCAGGCCGCCAGCGCCGCCCTGGACGCGGACCTTGCCGCCATGGCGGGCGGGCCCGACGCCGCCAAGGCGGACGCCTTCAAGCCCGTCTGGGAGGCCTTCAAGAACACCCGTGAGACCGAGATCATTCCCGCCGTGAAGGCGGGCGACAAGGCCAAGGCCAAGGAGCTGGCCACCGGTGTGCAGGCGGGACGCATGAAGGAGATGAAGGCGGCCATGGGCTGCCAATAGGCACCCGTGCCCTTGGACCCGGCCGCGACGCCGGGTCCAAGAAATCCAGGCTACAAGTTACGAGTGGCGAGTCACCAGGATTTCTGATCCGAGCAGCCACTCGGCTCGATCAGCGTCGGTGGAACCGCTTCGCTAGCTCCACTTACTACTCGTAACTCGCTACTCGCTACTCGCTACTCGCTACTCGCTACTCACCAGTATCCCACCATGCACGTCGTCCCAGCCGCTACCAGCCTCCGCCCCGAGCCTCAGCCCAAGGTTGAAGGCATTCAGTACTTGCCCCAGGGCAACGAGGTGGCCCTGTTCGAGCACGCGTATCGCAATCGGCTGCCGGTGATGATCAAGGGCCCCACCGGCTGCGGAAAGACCCGGCTGGTGCGGGCCATGGCCGAGCGTCTGGGGCGGCCCCTCTACACCGTGGCCTGCCACGACGACCTGACCGCCGCGGACCTGGTGGGCCGCCACCTGATCGGCGACTCCGGGACCTTTTGGTCCGACGGCCCCCTGACCCGGGCCGTGCGCGAGGGGGCCATCTGCTACCTGGACGAGGTGGTGGAGGCCCGCAAGGACACCACCGTGGTCCTGCACCCCCTGACCGACGACCGCCGCATCCTGATCCTGGAGCGCACCGGAGAGACCCTGGAGGCCCCCCCGGGCTTTATGCTGGTGGTCTCCTACAACCCGGGCTACCAGAACCTGCTCAAGGGCATGAAGCCCAGCACCCGCCAGCGCTTCGTGGCCTTGAGCCTGGGCTTCCCCAAACCCGAGCTGGAGGTCCGCATCCTGATGCAGGAGACCGGCGTTGACGCGACCCTGGCCCAGCGGCTGGTGCGGCTGGCGGGTTCCTTGCGGGCACTCAAGGACCACGACCTGGACGAGGGGGCCTCCACCCGCCTCCTAGTCTACGCGGCCACCCTGATCCAGAGTGGTCTGACCCCCTTGGAGGCCTGCCACGCCGCCCTGGTGGAGCCCCTCACCGACGACGCCGAGACCATCACCGCCCTGCGGGAGGTCATCGATGCCAGCCTCGGCTGAGCCCCCGGCTGATCCGGAAGCCCGCCTCGAGCCGGCGTCTGAGTCGACCCAGTCTCGCGCTCCAGAGGCCCCGCCCGGCCAAGGGCTCGCGGTCCTCGCCGAGTCGCTCTACCTCGCCAACCTGCTGGTGCTGCCCGGCATCGCCTTTCTCGCCTTGGGCTGGCTCTTCTTCCGCTGCGACCGCAACACCCCGGAGCTGGCCCAGGCCCACATCCATCAGGCCTTCTCCGCGAGCCTCTGGGCCGGGGTCCTGCTGGTGCTGGTCAACCTGCTGATCATCCTGTTCGGCGGCTACCGGGGGGCCCATACCTGGGTCATCGTCATCCTGTACTTCACCTTCGTCCATTCGACGCTGGTGATCCTCGGCATGGTCGGACTCGCCAAGGCGATGTCGGGCCAGTGCTGGCGCATGCCGCTGATCGGTGGGCGCCTGGTGTGCCGCTGCCCGGTCAAATCCAAGGCGGGGCCGACGAATGGCTAGAACGGCACTCCAGCGCCGCCGCGCCGCCTTCCAAGTGGGATTCTTCACCCTCTTCGTCCTGGCCCCGGTGCTCGACATCCTGCGCCTGGACCTGACCCAGGGGCACTTCATCCTGCTCGGCTGGGACTGGACCCTGGGGCTCGACGGCTTCATCGCGGGTGAGGACGGACCCGGCACCGCCGCCCTCAACCTGCTGGTGCGGGGCTTCCTGCCCATCCTGCTCTTAGGGGGCGGGCTGCTCTGGACCGCCTGGCGCTTCGGGCGGCTCTACTGCGGCTGGCTCTGTCCCCACTTCTCCGTGGTGGAGCTGATCAACGGCCTCATGCGCCGGGCCAGCGGACGCCCCAGCCTGTGGGAGCGACGGCCGTTGCCCGAAGAGCAGCCAGACGGCACCCGCCTCATCCCCAACCCCTGGTACTGGCTGCCCACCCTGATCGCGATCCTGGGCTTCGCCTTCCTGTGGGCGGTGGTGCTGCTCACCTACCTGCTGCCGCCCTCGGAGGTCTACGGCAACCTGAGCCAGGGCACCCTCACCCGCAACCAGACGATCTTCCTCACCGCCGGTACCGTGGCCCTGACCATCGAGTTCCTGCTCGCCCGCCACTTCTTCTGCCGCTTCGGCTGCGCCGTGGGGCTCTTCCAGAGCCTGGTGTGGATGGCCAACGACCGGGCCATGGTGGTGGGTTTCGACACCCGCCGGGCCGCCGCCTGCCAGTCCTGCAACAACGCCTGCGACAACGCCTGCCCGATGCGGCTCAAGCCCCGCACCCTGAAGCGGCGCATGTTCACCTGCACCGAGTGCGCCGAGTGCATCTCCGCCTGCACCCAGGTCCAGGCACGGGTCGGAGCAGCACCCACGCCACGACTAGACAGTGCCCAACCGGCGAGTCTACTCCGCTGGGTCGACGGCCAGGCCGCCTTGCCGGTAGTGACCGGCCGCCCGGCCAAGGCCGACACCGACGCGCCCCTCCCCGCGCAAGTGCGCCTCGCCACTCGTAACTCGCCACTCGCCACTGAGCGCCTCTAATGGAAGAGCAGGTCGGCGCACTCTGGCACCGTCTGATCACCCGGGTCAGCGAGCGCCGCTATCACGCCGCGGCGGTGCACCTCACGGACATCGCCCAGACCCTCGGGATCTGCTTCCGCGCCCTGGGGGGCGACGGCGGCCTGGAAGTGCGCGCCGCCGATGCCACGGCCCACGGGGCCCGGCGCGGACTGCTGGCCCGCATCGCTGGCGTCGGGGACAAGGTCACCCTGGCCTGGCGCGACGAGCGGGCCCTGCTCCTGCCCCCGGTCATCGATCGCTTCCCGGATCCGGCCCTGAATCGCGACCTCTATCTCTGGCTCGCGGCCCTGGCCACCGGGGAGGCGGAGCCGGGGGACGACTGGCTCACCGGCAACCAGCGACTCGCCCAATCCGCCCTCGCCCGCTTCCCCGGCCTCTTGCCCCGCTATCGCCGGCTGGTGGAGGCCCATTGGGCCGAGCGACCCGAGCCGTCCCGGCTCCCGACCGCCGAGGCCACCGCCGAGCGGGCCATCCGCCGGGCCCTCGCCGAGCCGGGTAGCGTCTCCTCCCTGCCGAGCGCCCGGCACCCGCCCCAGCCCGTCCCCCTGTGGCTGCACCCGGACCCGCCCCTGCCCCTGGGCGCGCCGGTCTCGGCGGATGCGGCGACCGAGCAGGAGCGGGACCCCGACGCCCAGGTCGCCGACCTCGGCCGGCGTCGCCGCCAGGGCGAGCGCGCCGAGATGCCCGGGGAGGACAAGGGCCTCATCACCATCCGCATGGAGAACATCCTCACCTGGGGCGAGTACGTGCGCGTGGACCGGGCCACCGACGAGGAGGAGGACCTGGAGCGCGCCAAGACCGCCGCCGAGGACATGGACCGCATCGCCGTGGCCCGGGACCGCAAGGCCAGCGGCGCCCGCCTGCGCTTCGACCTGGATCTGCCGGCGGCGAGCGAGGACGACCTGGTCCTCGACGAGGGGGAGCTGCTGCCGGAATGGGACTGGCGGCGCCAGTGCCTGCTGCCCAACCATTGCCGCATCCACGAGATGCTGGCCGCCGAGGCCCCGCCCTGCCCCCTGCCCGAGCACCTGCGGCGCACCGCCCGGCGCCTGCGGGACCAGTTCCAAGCCCTGGCCCCGGCACGCACTTGGCTACGGGGCCGACCGGACGGCCAGGCCATCGACATCGACGCCTATCTCCGCTTCGCCGCCGACCGCCGGGCCGGCGCCCACGCGGATAGCAGCCGGCTTTATGCCGACATGCGCAGCGGCGCCCGCGACCTGGCCTGCCTGCTGCTCGCGGATCTTTCCCTCTCCACAGATACCTGGGTCGACGACCGGGGCCGGGTCATCGACGCCATCCGCGACAGCCTCTTCCTGTTCGGCGAGAGCCTGGCCGCCACGGGGGACCGCTTCGCCATGCTGGGCTTCAGCTCCCGACGCCGCGACCCGGTGCGGGTGCACCGCCTCAAGGGATTCGACGAGCGCTACGGGCCCGTGGTGCGCGGGCGCATCAACGCCATCAAGCCCGGCTACTACACCCGGCTCGGCGCCGGCATCCGCCACGCCGCCAAGCGCCTGGCCCGGGAGCCCGCCGGCCGGCGCCTGCTCCTGATCCTCTCCGACGGCAAGCCCAATGATCTCGACAAGTACGAGGGCCGTTGGGGGATCGAGGACACCCGCCACGCCATCGGCGAGGCCCGCCGCCAGGGGCTCGAGCCCTTCTGCGTCACCATCGATCCGGAAGGCAACGACTACCTCCCCCACCTCTTCGGCACCGGCGGTTACGTCGTCATCCACCGCCCCACCGAGCTCCCCTCCCGCCTGCCGCTGCTCTACGCCCGCCTCACGGCCTAATCCGCGGCGCGCAAGGCGAACCCGGGGCCGCCCCCTTGTGCATACATTGCCCCCGCGACGACGAGACGGACCAGCCACAGGTCGAGCGGTTGGACCGCGTTAGACATCGGCCGAACGCAACCTCAGGGCGTTCGCGATGACCGACACGGAGCTGAAGCTCATCGCCGCGGCGGCGATGATCGGCGAGAGCAGCAGGCCGAAGAAGGGGTAAAGGACACCGGCGGCGATGGGCACCCCCAGCGCGTTATAGACGAAGGCGAAGAACAGGTTTTGGCGGATGTTACGCATGGTGGCACGGCTCAGACGCCGGGCCCGCACGATGCCGCGCAGATCGCCCTTGACCAGGGTCACACCGGCGCTCTCCATGGCGACATCCGTCCCCGTCCCCATCGCGATGCCCACGTCGGCCTGGGCCAGGGCGGGCGCGTCATTGATTCCGTCGCCCGCCATGGCGACCCGGCGCCCCTCGGCCTGCAACCGTTTGACGATCTCCGCCTTGTCCTCGGGTAGGACCTCCGCCTCAACCCGGTCGATACCCAGCGTCCGCGCAACCGCCTGCGCCGTCGTCGCGCTGTCCCCGGTCAGCATGACGACCGAAAGACCTTCGGCGTGCAGGTCCCGGATCGCCTCCGCCGTCGTCGGCTTGACAGGGTCGGCAACCCCGATCAGGCCCGCGGCCCTGCCGTCGACGGAGACGAACATGACCGTCTCGCCCTGCTCGCGCCGCGCCTCCGCGGTGGTCTCAAGTCCGCCCGGATCAGCGCCAAGTGAGGCAAGATAGCCGGCGGTGCCGAGCGCCACCCGACGTCCATCGACAGTGCCAGAGACACCCTGGCCGGTAACCGACTCGAACCCCTCGGTGTGGGAGAGGCGCAGATCCTTGGCATCGGCACCACGCACGATGGCCGCCGCCAAGGGGTGCTCACTGGCCCGCTCCAGGCTGGCGGCGAGCCGCAGCAGACTGTCCTCGTCGATCTCCGCCCCTGCCGCCTGGACCGACGCGACCTCGGGCCGGCCCTGGGTCAGGGTGCCGGTCTTGTCCACCACCAGGGTGTCGACCCGCTCCATGACCTCCAGTGCCCCAGCGTTCTTGATCAGCACCCCGGCGCTCGCGCCCTTACCGGTGCCGACCATGATCGACATCGGTGTCGCGAGACCCAGGGCGCAGGGACAGGCGATGATGAGGACCGCCACCGCGTTCACCACCGCGTGGGCCAGGCGCGGCTCGGGACCCCACAGGCCCCAGACGCAGAAGGCGGCAAGCGCGACCAGCACCACGGCCGGAACGAACCAGGCGGCGACCCGGTCGGCGAGGCGCTGGATGGGGGCCCGCGAGCGTTGGGCCTCGCCGACCATCCGCACGATCTGCGCAAGGAGCGTCTCGGCCCCCACCCGCTCGGCGCGCATCAGCAGGCTGCCGGTGCCGTTGAGGGTCGCGCCGATCAGCCGGTCGCCGGCGGACTTCGCCACCGGGATGGGCTCCCCGGTGACCATGGACTCATCGACGCTGCTGCTGCCCTGGGTCACGGTGCCGTCCACCGGGACCTTCTCGCCGGGCCTGATCCGCAGCAGGTCCCCGGGGCGCACCCGCTCGAGATCGACGTCCACCTCGGAGCCGTCGTCGCGGACCAGGCGCGCGGTCTTGGGCGCCAGACCGAGGAGCAGCCTGATGGCCGCGCCGGTGCGCCCCCGGGCGCGCAGCTCCAGCACCTGCCCGAGCAGCACCAGGGCGGTGATCGCGGCCGCCGCCTCGAAGTAGACATGCACGGTGCCGCCGGTCATCCGCATGGCGGGAGGGAACAGTTGAGGGAACAGTAGGGCCACGACGCTGTAGACCCAGGCGACGGCCACGCCCAGCCCGATCAGGGTGAACATGTTGAGATTCCAGGTCTGGACGGACCGTACGCCCCGCACCAGGAAGGGCCAGCCGCCCCACAGCACCACCGGCGTGGCGAGGGCAAATTGCATCCATTGCACCGTCCGCATGGAGATCCCGGCCGGCAGCCAGCCAGGCGCCAGATCGGTGACCATCGCCAGCACGAACAAGGGCAGGGCCAGGGCCGCGCTGACCCAGAAGCGGCGGGTCATGTCGACGAGCTCGGCGTCGGGCTCCTCCAGCGCCACGGTGCGCGGCTCCAGGGCCATGCCGCACTTGGGGCAACTGCCCGGGCGGTCCCGCACGATCTCCGGATGCATGGGACAGGTGTATTCGACGCGGGTCTCGGGCGGCTGGGCGGCCTCGGGCTCGAGCGCCATGCCGCATTTGGGGCAGGCGCCGGGCCCTGGCTCACGGACCTCGGGGTGCATTGGACAGATGTAAGTGGCCCTAACGGGGCTCGGCGCCCCAGAGGAAGGCGCCGCGTGCTCCGCGCAGCAGGTTGTGGAGGCTCCTCCCTGGGGAAGGGCCTCCTCCTTCGGAGCCTGGACCGCATAACACTCCGGATCAGCCTCGAAGCGTTCCAGACAGTGTTGGCTGCAGAAGCGATAGTCCTTGCCCGCGTGGGTCAGGCGCAACGGGGCGT
This sequence comes from Bdellovibrio bacteriovorus, assembly GCA_050257475.1. Classification (GTDB taxonomy): domain Bacteria; phylum Pseudomonadota; class Gammaproteobacteria; order Chromatiales; family Chromatiaceae; genus Thiodictyon. The sequence continues at coordinate 869 of JBLMWY010000215.1, read as the reverse complement.
CGGCGGCGACCCACATGCCGCAGACCGGATCACGAGCCTTGCCCGTCCCCATCGGTGTTCCTGTTTCGCGGTCGTGCATGGAGCACCTCCTCGACGGCTCTAAAGCGTTCGGAGAAACCGGATGATCTTCCACCGGTCGGTCTCGCTCAGCGTGTCCTTGAAGGCCGGCATGGCCGAGCCGAGCTGAGCCCCGCCCTCACTGATGGCCCACATCAGGTATCCATCCCCCGCGATCGGCCGTTGCGTAAGCCAGCGCAGATTGGCGGGCGGCGGCGACAGGCCCGCCGCGGCCGGTCCGTCACCCTGCCCTTGATTGCCGTGACAAGCGGAGCAGTTGGCGAGGAAGAGTGTCCTGCCCTCGGCGATCACCCGCGGATCATTGGGCAGCGGGTCGTGCTGTGCCGCGTAGGCGTTTGGGATCCCCTGCGTCATGGCCCAGCGGTGGCGGAGCGTCGGCCCGCCCATCATCATGCCGCCATAGCCGCCCATGCCGGGCCCATAGCCGCCCATCCCCGGCCCGCCCATCATCATTCCGCCATAGCCGCCCATCCCCGGCCCGCCCATCATGCCCCCGGCCCCAGGGCCGGCCGCCGGGCCCATGGGCCCACCGCCGACCCTGGCTGGGCCCACACAGGCGGTCACACCAACCGCCGCCAACGCCAGCAGCAACGAGGCTAAAACCGGTCGCCTGGCTCTCATTGGCTCGTGCCTCCTCTTACCCGATTTGTGGTCGGTAATCCGAATCTTCTCCGAGAACAGCGGCGGCTCCTGGGCTCCTGGCCCTCGTCCCCCGAGCAGGAGCTGCAGGCTGTGCTGACCGGGAGGCAACTCCAGGAACACCTCGCCCGCACCAACGTCGCGATGGACGT
>JBLMWY010000214.1:0-12630 GCA_050257475.1 Bdellovibrio bacteriovorus | reverse complement strand
TGGGCACGGACTGGGGCTATGACGAGGTCAATATCAATGTCGGCTGCCCCTCGGACCGGGTCCAGAACGGGCGCTTCGGGGCCTGTCTGATGGCGGAGCCCCGGGTGGTGGCCAACTGCGTCGCCGCCATGAAGGCGGCGATCGAACGGCCTGTCACCGTCAAGACCCGCATCGGCATCGACGCCCGGGACAGCTATGGGGAGCTGGTGGATTTCGTGGGCCAGGTGGCCGAGGCGGGCTGCGACGCCCTGATCGTGCACGCCCGCAAGGCCTGGCTCCAGGGGCTGAGCCCGAAGGAGAACCGGGAGATCCCGCCCCTGCGCCATGACTGGGTGGAGCGGCTCAAGGGGGACTTTCCTGACCTGCCCATCTGCATCAATGGGGGCATCCAGACCCTGGAGTCGGCACTGGGATTCCTCGAGCGCTTGGACGGGGTCATGATCGGCCGCGAGGCCTACCAGAACCCCTGGATGCTGGCCCAGGCTGACCCCTTGGTGTTCGGCGACCCGACGCCGACGCCAACCCGGCATGAGGTCCTCGATCGGTTCCTGCCCTATGTCGGACGAGAGCTCGAGGCTGGGGTGCCCCTCACCGCCATGTCCCGGCATATCCTTGGCCTCTTCCAGGGACAGCCCGGGGCGCGGGCCTGGCGCCGCCACCTGAGCGAGAACGCCCACCGCCCCGGCGCCGGTCTGGAGGTGCTGCGCAGCGCCGCCGCCCTGGGTCGCCCCACCGCCTCACCTTAAGCGGGCATCCCGCGGGAGCCCCATCGCCCCATGGACTGGCTGCCCCTGGCCCTGCTCAGCGCCTTCAGCCTAGCGAGCGTGGATGCCGCCACCAAGGCCTGGCTCCAGGACTTCTCGGCCCGGGAGCTGGCCCTGGTGAGGCTCGGGGGCGCCGGCCTCCTGCTCTCACCCCTGCTTGCCGATCTGCCACCCCTCCAGACCCTGCCACCGCCCTTCTGGGGTTGGCTGGCCGCCCTGGTGCCGCTGGAGCTCACGGCCATGCTGCTCTACATGCGCGCCATCCGCGACCATCCGCTCTCGCTCACCCTCCCCTACCTGGCCTTCACCCCGGTGCTCGCCATCGCCGTGGCCTGGGCGCTTCTGGGGGAACGGGTCTCGCTCCAAGGGGCAGTCGGCATCCTGCTGGTGGTGGCCGGGGCCTGGCTGCTCAACGGGGATCGGGCGCGCCGCCACGACTGGCGGAGCTGGGCGGATCCCCTGAGGGCCATCCTGCGGGAGCCCGGTCCGCGGCTCATGCTCGCGGTCGCCGCCATCTACGCGGTCACCTCCACCCTCGGCAAGGCGGCCATGACCTACATGGCCCCCGAGGACTTCGGGGCCTTCTATTTCGCCGTGCTCGGGGTCGGCGTCCTCCTGCTGTTTGCGCTGCCAAACCCCGGGTCCCTGCGCAAGATCGCCCGCCGCCCCCTGCCGGTCCTGGCCGCTGGACTGCTGATGGCGGTCATGGCCTATTCTCACTTTCTCGCGCTCCAGCAGACGGAGGTGGCCTATATGATCGCCGTCAAGCGCACCAGCCTGCTGTTCGGGATTCTCTACGGGGCTTTGCTGTTCAGGGAGCCTGGCCTGGCCCGGCGCCTGCCGGCGGGGATCCTGATGGTGTCGGGGGTGGCCCTGATCCTGCTCTGAGGTTTGGCTCAGTGGTCCAGGGGGACGCCCGTGAGTGACTCGATCGCCGCCAAGATGGACTCCAAGGGCGGGGGATCCGAGCTGTCGATCCGATAGGCCAGCTCACGCTCCCCCTGGTCGAGACACTCGCAGGCCTGGCGCTGGTGCTCCAGCACCGCGAGGCTCGCCTCGGAGGCGTCGCAGCCCTGGGCCAGCCGGCGGACCACCCGCCGACGCAGGATCTCGATGGGGGCATCGAGCACCAGCATGGCGAAGCCGGCCTCGCGGATCTGCGCCAGGCGCCGGAAGAGCCCACGTCGGGTGCGTCTGAGGAAGGTGGCATCCACCAGGACGTCGTAATGGCTGGCGAGCAGCAGGTCCGCGAGCCGATACAGCCGCTGATAGGTCCACTCCGTGGCCTGCGGGAAGTAGATGCCGGAGCCCAAGGCACCCGTCGTACGGGCATCGGCGGCGAGGCCGAAGAGTCGCTTGCGCTCGACGTCGGAGCGCAGGTGGATGATGGGCAGGGCCTCGCGCAGACGGCGGCCCAGCCGGCTCTTGCCCGAGCCGGAGAGACCACAGGCGACCAGCAGCCGGGACCGACGACCGCGGGTGTAGGACTCGGCCAGCACCAGGTAGCGGGCGCACTCCTCGCGGGTGGCGGACGCCTCGGCGGCGCTCTGATCCGGCTGTCCCAGGCGGATGGCCAGGACCTTGGCGCGGACCAGGGCCCGATAGACCTTGTAGAAGTCCAGGACCTGGAGCGCACCATAGTCGCCACCCAGCTCCAGGTAGCGATTGAGCAGATTCCGCGCCGGGATTAGCTCGCCCGCCTCCTCCAGGTCCATGATCAGGAAGGCGAGCTCGCTGGCGGTGTCGATCCAGCGCAGGGCCGGATTGAACTCCAGGGCGTCGAAGATCACCGGCTCGCCGCCTACCAGGGCGATGTTTCCCCGATGCATGTCCCCGTGACACTCCCGCACCCGCCCCTCCTCCCGTCGTGCCTCCAGGATCGGGGTGAGCTCGGCCCAACGGCGACGCGTCCAGTCCTCCAGACGGTCGATGCGCTGGCGATTGTCGGCCTGCTCGGCACGCGCGCGGACCTGTCGCAGGTTCTCGATCATGGGGGCGAGGACGGCGTTCGGAGTGCCGAAGGGGCTCTCCGGGGGCGCCACCGGAATCGCGCTGTGAAAGGACGCAACGCGCACGGCCAACCCTTCCACCAGCCCAGGCTCGAGGACGCAGCGGTTCAGCAAGGCCGCCTGGGGGAAGCGAACCATGCGGACGGCATACTCCAACACCGGGCCATCAGCGGTCGGCCCCGCCCCCATGCGGGGCGAGCCGGGGCTGCCGGTAACCGGAACCACGTCCAGGTAGAGGTCGGGGGCGAGACGCCGGTTGAGCCGCAGCTCCTCCTCGCAGCAGAAGCGGCGCCGCTCCGGGGTCGAGAAATCCACGAACCCGAGATCCAATGGCTTCTTGAGCTTGTAGGCGTAATCGCCCGCCAGCAGGACGTGAGAGATGTGGGTCTCGATGTGCCCCACCCGATCCACCGGGTGGGCATAGGCCCGCGGGTCCAGAAGCGCGGCAATCAGGAGCGGAAATTCGGCGGCGTCCATCGATCACCACACCTTAACCCCGACGGATAGATGGCAGCCACAGGCTTGATCTAAGTATTAGAGCTGTTTAATATTCTGCCAGTTATTCAGCGCTTTTGATTCGGAGACAACCATGTCGATCGATCGCATCGTCCTCGCCGTCGCCGGCACCTTCATCCTCCTCTCCGTCCTGCTGGCCGTCTACGTCAACATCAACTGGCTGTGGTTCACCGCCTTCGTCGGCGCCAACCTGCTGCAGTCCGCCTTCACCGGCTTCTGCCCCATGGCCCTGATCCTGAAGAAGATGGGCAAGCAGCCGGGCGCCGCCTTCTGATCTAGCGACGACACAGGCCGAAGACATAAGGCCCGCCACGAGCGGGCCTTTTCTTTGGTGCCCCAAGCAGGCACTGCCTCATAGCATCCCCAGGGTGCCGGGAAGCCACAGGGAGAGCGCGGGCCAGTAGGTCAGCACCATCAGGAAGGCCAGCATGGTGAGGAGCCAGGGGAAGCAGGCGACCGTGGTCTCGGTCATACCCATGCGCGCTACCCCGCTCGCCACGTAGAGGTTGAGCCCAACGGGCGGGGTGATCATGCCGATCTCCATGTTGACCGTGATCATGACCCCGAAGTGGATGGGGTCGATCCCAAGGGCCATGGCCACCGGGAACAGGATAGGCGCGGTGATCAGGATAATGGAGGAGGGCTCCATGATGTTGCCGGCCAAGAGCAGCAGGATGTTCACCACCGCCAGGAAGCCCACCGGCCCCAGACCCGTCTCCACCAGCCACTGGGCCAAGGCCTGGGGGATGTTCTCGTGGGTCAGCAGGAAGGAGAAGAGCACCGCGTTGGTGATGATATAGAGGAGCATGGCGGACATGTTGGCCGAGTCCAGCAGGACCCGCGGCACCCGACTCAGGGGCATGTCCCGGTAGACGAAGACCGCCACCACGAAGGCATAGACGGCGCTCATGGCCGCCGCCTCGGTGGGCGTGAAGATGCCCGAGTAGATCCCCCCCATCACCAGCACGATGAGCAGGAGTCCCCAGACCGACTTGCGGAAGGCCCGGAAGCGAGTCGTCCAATCCGAGCGCTGCATCCGCGGATAGCCCCTGCGCCGGGCGATCCACCAGGTGGTGAGCCCCAGCATAAAGGCCAGCACGATGCCCGGGACGATCCCGGCGATGAAGAGGGCCCCCACCGAGCTGTTGGTGGAGACCGCGTACATCACCATGACGATGGAGGGCGGAATCAGGATCCCCAAGCCTCCGGCGGAGGCCACGGTCCCGACGCCGAAGCGCGCTGGGAAGCCCTGCTTGATCATGGCGGGGATCAGGATGGATCCGATGGCCACCACGGTGGCGGGGGATGAGCCGGAGACCGCCGCGAACAGGGCGCAGGCCAGCACCGCCGCGAGGCCCAGGCCCCCGTGGAAGTGCCCCACCACGCTGGTGGCGAAGGCGATCATGCGCCTGGCCACGCCCCCGTGGGTGAGGAAATTGCCGGCCAGGATGAAGAAGGGGATCGCCATGATCTCGAACTTCTCGATGCCGGTGAAGAGCTTGAGGGCCACCGACTCGATCGGCACCTGGGTCATGGTGAACAGGAAGGTGAGCACCGTGAGCCCGAGGGCGATGGACACCGGCATGCCGGTGAGCATCAGGCCGAGCAGCAGCCCGAAGATGATCAGCCCATTCATCGGCGACCCTCCCCTGAGCCCCTCGAGTCCTCACCCTCATCGCCTTCCTGCCCGCGGCGCAGGTGCTCCCGCTCCTCGGCCAGGGTCACGGACTCGCCGATGAAGACCTGCTCCGGCCGACCTGCCGCCTGGGCCTGTTCGACCTCGTCCTCCAGGCCCTCCACCCGGGCGGCCTCATGGCGCGGCAGCTCGCCGGTGCGGTAAAAGGACCAGGCGACCTGGAGGAAGCGGAAGCACATCAGGAAGGAGCCGAGCGGTATGGCGAGATAGACGATCCAGACCGGGATCTCCAGATCCGGGGAGGTGGTCTCGGTATGGGCGATGTGCCACACGAACTCGGTGCCGAAGGTTCCCACCAACCCCGTGAACAGGGCCCCGGCGAGCAGTCCGAAGAGGACGAACTGGCGCCGCCAGCCCTCCGACAGGTTATTGATCAGGACGTCCACGCCGACGTGGATGCCGGTGCGCACTCCATAGGCGGCCCCGAACTTGGCCATCCACACGAACATGTAGATGCAGAGTTCCTGGGCCCAGCTCAGATCGAAGGCGAAGAGCCAGTCGTAAGCGCCGTCCCAGCCCCAGGCAGCGGAGACGTCCATGCTGTAGCGGTGCAGCACCGCCACAAAGATCAGGAGGGTGGCCGCCCCGATCAGGAAGGCGATGAGCCACTCCTCCAAATGGTCGAGGATTCGAAGCATTTGAGTGGCGAGGGCCGAGTGGCGAGTGCTTAGTGGCAAGGACCCCTTGGCGCTCGGCCCTCGGCCCTCGCTACTCTCTTCTCACAACTTACTGATATCGCTGCCGGTTGCGTCGTAGATGGACTGGATCAGGTCCTTCCCCACCCGGTCCTCCATCTTGCGATGGACTGGCGCCAAGGTCTTCTTCCATGCCGTCTTCTGCTCAGGGGTGAGCGCGATCAGCTCGCTCTTGCCGCTCTCCTTGACCTTTGCCAGGGCATCCTCGTTCTCCTGCTTGGCGATCTCATTAGCGTAGAGGGTCGCCTCCGCCATGGCCTCCTCCAGGGCGGCACGAATATCCGGGGGCAGACCCTCCCAGAAGGCCTTGTTGACGATCACCGCGTAACCGAGGTAGCCGTGATCCGACAGGGTCACGTACTTCTGAACCTCGTGCATCTTCTGGGTGTAGAGGTTCGAGGGCGGATTCTCGGTGCCGTCCACCACCCCGGTCTGGAGCGCCTGGTAGACCTCCGAGAAGGCCATCACCTGGGGGTTGGCCCCCAGGGCGCGCATCTGGGCATCGAGCACCTTGGATGACTGGATGCGCATCTTCTGGCCCCGGAAGTCCTTGGGCTCCCGCAGCGGCTTGTTGGCGCTCATCACCTTGAAGCCGTTGTCCCAATAGGCGAGACCCAGCACCCCCTTGTCCGCGAGCTTGTCGAGCAGGTCCTTGCCCACGGGCCCTAGGGTGACCTTGTGGAGCTGGTCGTAGTCGTCGAAGAGATAGGGCAGGTCGAAGACCTCGAACTCCTTGACCCCCAGGGGCCCGAATTTGGCGAGCGAGGGCGCCAGCATCTGCACCGCCCCGAGCTGGAGGGCCTCCATCTCCTCCTTGTCCTTGTAGAGGGTGCTGTTGGGGTAGACGGTGACCTCGACCCGCCCCTCGGTCTTTGTCTTCGCCAGCTCCGCGAAGCGCTCGGCAGCCTTGCCCTTAGGGGTGTCGGCGGCCACCACGTGGCTGAACTTGATGGCGATGGGGGCCTCGGCCTGCACGGCCAGGGCGCAGGCCAGGGACAACAGGCCGATCAGCAACGAGCCGGTTCTCATGACTCTGGTCTCCGTCAGGGGTAGGAATCTGGTTGTTAGGACCGCCTCCGGGCGGTTGCAGGAGTGTGGACCAATCGCGCCCCTTTGACTACCCCAAGGGTCGACCACGGCGCTCAAAGCACGCCTCTATGCGGCCAGACCCCTGCGCTGGGGCTGGCCCTCTGCTAGGCTCCCAAGTTGATCGACAGACACCTGCTCTTGGACCACCGAACAGAGACGCGGAGGAGTGATGAAGAAGATCCAACAACTGCTCGACGAGAAGGGTAGCCGGGTTTGGTCCATCGGACCCGACGCCACCGTCTACGAGGCCCTGACCCTGATGGCCGAGAAGGGGATCGGGGCCCTGATGGTGATGGATGAGACGCGCCCGGTCGGCCTCTTCTCCGAGCGCGACTATGCCCGCAACGTGATCCTCAAGGGGCGGTCCTCACGGGAGACCCCGATTCGGGAGATCATGTCCACCCCCGTGCTCTGCGTCACCCCCGACCAGCCCCTCGAGGAGGCCATGGCCCTGATGACCGAGCACCGGGTCCGCCACCTGCCAGTGATCCACGAGGGCCAGTTGATGGGCATGGTCTCCATCGGTGATCTGATCAAGTCCATGATCTCGGAGCAACAATTCATCATTGAGCAGCTCGAGCACTACATCAGTAGCTGATCCGCGCCCCTCCGGAGAGACGCCGCCCTCGGGTTGTATTCCGGCGGTCACGCGCCAATACAGGGGCCGGAGACAGGATCTGACACCACCCCACCGCGACCGAGCCCGATGACCGAAGAAGCCAGCCATCGCCACCCCACCGAGATCAAGCTCCACGCCAAGTCCCGGCTGCTCACCGTGGGGTTTGACGACGGGGCCGTCTTCGAGCTGCCCTGCGAGTACCTGCGGGTCTTCTCCAAGGCGGCAGAGGTGCGGACCGCGGATCGACCCATCACCGGCAAGGAGGGGGTGAACATCAGCTCCATCGAGCCCCAGGGGCAGTACGCCATCCGGGTGGTGTTTGACGACGGCCACGACACCGGCATCTTCTCCTGGGACACCCTCTACGCCCTGGGTCGCGATAAGGAGAAGAACTGGGCGGACTATCTCGATCGGCTGGAGCGCATCGGCTATAGGCGCCAGGAACCGGACCAGGACGAGAAACGGGTGAAGCTGCTCTACTTCTCCTGGCTCGCCCATAAGATGCGCAAGGAGGCCGAGCAGGTGACCCTGCCCGCCACCGTGGCGGACGTGGAGACCCTGCTCCAGTGGCTCGGCCAGCGCAAGAAGGGGGCCGCGGTGCTCTTCGCCCCGGGCCGGTTGCGGGTCACGGTGAACAAGCAGTTCAGCGAGCCCTTCACCAAGCTCCACGAGGGCGACGAGATCGGGCTGGTGCCGACCACCCCCACGGCACCCGCAACCCCAGACCTCATCTAGTGGCCGCTGACAGACAGCCCCGACCGGCCGCTAGTCGCAAGGCCTCACGTGCCCGCCGCCAACGGGGGCGGCCTCAACCTTATCCATCACCCGTTTCAGCAGGGGCGGTGTCGCCAGACTGGTCACCATGACCATGACGACCACGGCGGAGAACATCGAGGCATCGATCACCCCCAGGCTCTTGCCGATGGCGGCAAACACCAGGCCCACCTCTCCCCGAGGAAGCATACCGACGCCGACCGCCAGCCGGCTGATCCCTTTCTTGGGACAGACTCCCAACCCCGCGGCGAGCTTGCCGAGAACGGCGGCGGCGGTGAGGCCGAAGGCCAGCAGGAGCGCGTGGGGGTCCAGGAAGTCTTCCAGCTTGACCTGTATGCCCATGAGCACGAAGAAGATGGGCACCATGACCGCCTCGATGGGGGCGAACAGCTCCTTGATCGAATACTTGTGCTGCCGGTGGTCGCCCCAGAGGTCGAAATGGCTGTCCATCAGCAGAAGGCCGGCGGCGAAGGCCCCCACGATAGTGGCGAGCCCTACCAGATTCGCGGCCCAAGACAAGGCCATCACGAACAGGAAGGAGATGAAAAGCTTCGCCTCCAGCACGTCCAGGTGACGCATCAGCAGAACCAGCGCCCGGATGATGTACTTCCCCGACATCAGCACGGCGACGATGAAGAGGCCCGCCAACAGGCTGATGCGTAGCACCTCGCCATAGGCCAGATGACCGGTGACCGCGATCCCCGACACGACCGCCAGCAGGATCAGCCCCAGCACATCGTCCATAACAGACGCCCCAAGGATCACATGGGCCTCCGGTGAATGGGTCTGGTTGAGATCCCCGAGCACCCGGGCGCTGATACCGATGCTGGTTGCGCCCAGGGCGGCCCCCAGGAAAAGGTGCTCGGCGAGGGATCCGCTGCGGTCCAGTAACCAGGCCACCAGGAAGCCCAGGGAAAAGGGCACGGCCACCCCGATGACGGCCACGCGCAGTGAGGCGGTGCCCACCTGCCGGAGCTCGGCCACGCAGGTGTCGAGCCCTACATGAAAGAGGAGGAAGATGACCCCGTAGCGTGAGAAGACGTCCACCGCCTGCACGATCTGCAGGTACTCGCCGCCGTGGGGCCCCCGCAGCAGGGCGAGAAGGCCAGCACCCTCGGGGCCCATGACGGTCTGGGCCGCCTGGTCCCAACTCATACCCTCCAGGGTCAGGGTGGCCATGTCCAGACAGGCAGTCCCCTCCCGCAGGACTCGCATGAGCTGGAAGTCACAGCACACGAGAAAGTTACCCAGCAGCACCCCGATCACCAGCTCCCCCAGCACCGAGGGCTGCCCGAGACGCCGGGCGCCGTAGCGGCCGATCAGGGCGGCCAACAGGATGAGGGTCACCCCAAAGATGACTGGGGCGATCGGGTCGGCATGGGCGACGGCGATCCCATCCTGCTGGAGCATGGGACACGACCAGTATTTTAGAAAATGGCGTTATTCCAAAGTGTAGTCCCGACCGGGACGATCGGGGCTCTGGGGCGTGCAGGCGGAGGGCTGGCGCGGGCCGCGTCAGCCGCAGGCGACGAGGGAGCGGATGGCGTCGCGGTTGGTCCAGGAGCTGGCCAGGGCCGCGGCCCGTCGGGCGGGCAGCCAGCGGTACTCCAGGTGCTCCTCGGGATTGAGCCGGATGAGGCGGCGGGTCTCCAGGATGAGTGCGAACCAGTATTCCCGGTTGAAGTGCACCCGCGGGGCGTAGCGGGCCTGCCAGGCGCGAACGATGGGGAAGAGGACGGAGCGTCTGAGATCGATGAGGGCGGAGCCGACCTCCAGCCCGGTCTCCTCCAGGACCTCCCGCACGGCGGCGAGTCGGGGGCTCTCGCCTGGCCTGAGGCTGCCGGTCACGGACTGCCAGAACCGGCTGGGCTGGGCACGCCGCAGCATCAGGAACTCACCACCGCGGGTGCAGATGACCACCAGCACGGACTGGGGGCGCTTGAAGGTCTTTGCAGACAGGGTCGTGGCCTCCGCATCCACCTCGGGTGACGCATCCGGAGATGCGGCCTCGGCCCGCGCCTCGACCGAAACGACCTCCTGGGCCGCGTGTGGGGCCTGGCCAACCACGGCTTCCATGTCCCTAGGCCCTGAGCTTAATGCGCAGGGCCAGCTCGTTGAGCTGGGCCTCGTCCACCGGCGAGGGGGCATCGGTGAGCAGGCAGGCGGCGGTCTGGGTCTTGGGGAAGGCCATGACGTCGCGGATGGAGCCGGCCCCGGTCATCAGCATCACCAGCCGGTCGAGGCCGAAGGCGATACCCCCGTGGGGAGGGGCGCCCAGCTTCAGGGCCCGGAGCAGAAACCCGAAGCGGTCCTCCGCCTGGGCATCTGAGATATTCAGCAGCTTGAAGACCCGCCGCTGGACCGATTCGCGATGGATACGGATGGAGCCGCCGCCAATCTCGGTGCCGTTCAGCACCATGTCGTAGGCCCGGGAGAGGCAGGCCCCGGGGTCCGTCTCCAGGAGATCGAGCTGGTCTTCCTTGGGGGCGGTGAAGGGGTGGTGGAGGGCCACCCAGCGCCCGCTCGCCGGGTCGTGCTCGAACATCGGGAAGTCCACCACCCACAAGGGTCGCCAGCCCTCCTCCAGGAGCCCGAGATCCTGGCCGAGCCGCACCCGCAGGGCGCCCATGGACTCATTGACCACCTGGGCCTTGTCGGCCCCGAAGAAGATCAGATCCCCGTCCTGCGCGCCGGTGCGGGCCATGATGCCGTCCACCGTGGCATCCGGCAGGAACTTGAGGATGGGGGATTGCAGACCCTCCCGACCCTTGGCCGTCCATTCGTTGACCTTGACATAGGCCAACCCCTTGGCCCCATAGATCGCGACCACCTTGGTGTAGTCGTCGATCTCCTTGCGCGAGAGCGCCCCGCCCTTGGGCAGGCGCAGCGCCACCACCCGACCCTGGGGGTCGGCCGCCGGCCCGGCGAAGACCTTGAAGTCCACCCCCGCCATCAGGTCCCCCACATCCACCAGCTCCAAGGGGACCCGCAGGTCCGGCCGGTCGGAGCCGAAGCGGCGCATGGCCTCCTGATAGGTCAGGCGCGGGAAGGGGTCGGGCAAGTCGACGCCCGCGACCTCCCGGAACAGGCGCCGGATCATCCCCTCCATGAGCCCCATCAGCTCCTCCTCGGTCATAAAGGAGACCTCGATATCGAGCTGGGTGAACTCGGGCTGGCGGTCGGCGCGCAGGTCCTCGTCGCGGAAGCAGCGGGCGATCTGATAGTAGCGGTCCATGCCCGCCATCATCAGGAGCTGCTTGAAGAGCTGGGGGGACTGGGGTAGGGCGAAGAACTCTCCCGGGTGGGTGCGGCTCGGCACCAAATAGTCGCGCGCCCCCTCGGGGGTCGACTTGGTGAGGATGGGGGTCTCAATGTCGAGGAAGCCGTTCTGGTCCAGGAAGGACCGCAGGGCCTGGGTCACTCGGCTACGGAAGCGCAGGCGCTGCTGCATCTCGGGGCGGCGCAGGTCCAGGTAGCGGTAGCGCAGGCGGATCTCCTCGGAGGCGTCCGCGACGTGGAGATCGAGCTGGATGGGGGGCGTCTCGGATACGTTCAGGATCTCCAGATCGGTCCCCAGGACCTCGATCTCTCCGGTGGAGAGGTCCGGGTTGACGGTCCCCTCGGGCCGTGGCCGCACCCGCCCCGTGATGCGCAGCACATACTCGCTGCGTACCTGCTCGGCGCGCCGGAAGACCTCCGGTCCGTCCGGATCGAGCACCACCTGGACCAGGCCCTCCCGGTCCCGCAGATCAATGAAGATGACGCCGCCGTGGTCACGGCGCCGGTGCGCCCAGCCACACAGCACCACCTCGGACCCGACGTGGCCGCTGTTGAGCTCTCCGCAATAGTGACTGCGCATGCTGAAGGGTCCCGTTGATCTGGAAGGCTCCGCCCACGAGGGGTCGAAGAAACGCTGCAAGATACCGGGGCCCCAACCCCCGCGCAAGGACGGTGAAGGTCGTGGAGATGCACCCCTGCTGGGTCCCGCGGCAGCTCGGCGGGCCGGGCGAGCTCCCAAACATGGCGTCGGGTTGACGAGCAGACCCCGCGGTCAGAACACCTGGGCTATCCTGGCCTTCGAGGCCCCGGCCTTCTTCGCCGAGACTGGACTCCACCCAGCCCTCAGCCTCACCCTTCGCACCAGCCCCCGCCTATCCACCTGACTTGTCCCGTCGCTCGCGAGGCGGCTGTTTGGGACCAAGGGCTGCTTGCGAAGGTTTATTCACAACCTCTCAGCCCCCAGCAGTGCTCGCCTTGGGCTCAGGCTTGACCTTGGTATCGGACTTGGCCGCTCCCTCGGACTTGCCCTCGCCGGCAGACTTTTCCTTCTTGTCCCCAGCGGAGGCGCCCGCGTCCGTCTTATCCGCGGACTTATCGCCGGTGTCGTGGAGGTTTTTCTTCTTGTCGCCCTTCTTAAAGTCGGTCTCGTACCAGCCGCTGCCCTTGAGCCGGAACCCCACGGGCGAGA
>JBLMWY010000213.1:0-2878 GCA_050257475.1 Bdellovibrio bacteriovorus | reverse complement strand
AACGCGCCATGGCCCATTGCCTTAGGGCATAGGCGAGGGCATTCAGGACCAGGATCAGGGAGATCAGCACCAGACCCAATGCGATGGACAGGGGCAGGTCGCCCTTGGCGGTCTCCAGGGCGATGGCCGTGGTCATCACCCGGGTGAATCCGTCGATGTTACCGCCCACGATCAGCACCGCCCCCACCTCGGACATGGCCCTGCCCAGGCCCGCCAGCACCGCCACCACGAGGGAGAAGCGACAGTCCTTCAGCAGGGTCGACATCGACTGCCCGCGGTTGAAGCCCAGGGCCGTGAGCTCGGTGCGGTAGTCGCGCCAGGCGTCCTCCACCGTCTGGCGGGCCAGGGCGGCGATCAGTGGGGTCACCAGCAGGGTCTGGGCTATCACCATAGCGGTCGGCGAGTAGAGAAGGCCCAGGGATCCAAGCGGGCCCGACCGGGAGAGGGTGAGATAGACGATCACCCCAAGCACCACCGGCGGCATCCCCATCAGGCCATTGAGCAGCACTGTCACCAGGGCCCGGCCGGGAAAGTCGGCGACGGCGATCCAGGCACCCAGCGGCAGGCCGAGGAGCGCGGCCAGCAGGGTGGCACTCAGGCTCACCTGCAGGGAGAGCCAGACGATGGCCAGGACCTCGGGGTCCAGATGGCCCAGGAGGGAGAGCGCTTCCGTCAGGGTCGCCAGCATAGGGTCAGCCACCCCCTCGGCGCATGGCCAGGTCCAGCCTGGCCAGCATGCGGGAGCGTGCGTCCCTGTCCCCCGTCGCGAAGCGGATCCGCACCCGCAGGGTGGGCAGCCGAAGCAGGGCGATCACCCGCTCGGGTCCGGGGCTCGCCTCCAGCTCCATGATGCCCCCGGGCGTGATGACCCGGAAGGCGAGGGGGCCTCCCTCGACCGCGCCCGGGAAGGCCGCCTCGAGTCCGCGGCAGAGCTCCGCCACGGTGGCGGACATCTCCCGTTCCAGCTCCCAGCCCCCCAAGGTCTCCCCGTGCAAGGCTTAGCCGCCCGCGATGGGCGGCCAGACCGCGAGATGGTCTCCCGGTTCCAGATGTCGGGAGGTCCGCTCCGACGGCGGGATGAAGACCCCGTTGATCAGCACTAGATGCGTGAGCCGGTCGGGAAGCTGATGCCGGTCCAGGATCTGCTGTACCGTCTCGGTCGAATCAATCTCCAGCTCCACCTGGTTGTTGCGGTTGCCCTTGGGCAGGTAATCCCCGAGGGTGGCAAACAGCTTGAGCGTAATCCGCATGGGGCCACTAGGGTCAATGCACCAGGGCCGTGGGCTGCTGACTGCGGGCCACATAGGCCTCGACGAAGCGCAGGGGTGACTCCTGGAGGACCCGCTTCCAGTGTCCCAAGGCGGTCTTGTTCTGGATCAGCCCCCGCAGCACGCCCACGTGCTGGGTGAGGCCGATGGCGGTGGCGCCAATGAGCACGTCGTCTTGGAACTGGAGGCTCAAGTAGCGGTGATGGTCCTCGTCCACCAGCTCCACCCCGTCTTTATCGTCTGTGCCCCACCATTGGCCGAAGGAGGACGAGACGAGCCCCAGGGTATCCAGGACATTGATCGCAAGCACGCCGGGGAGACGCACGTCCTGCCCCGCCATGTTAAGGGCCGCCACCCGGGCCTGATCGGCTGCATTGGGCTGGATCGCGGAGACGAGGTGGGCGCCAGTAAAGATGTCCGGGGCCTCGGCCACATCGCCGGCGGCGAAGATGCCGGGGACCGAGGTCTCCAGCCGGTCTTCCACCAGCACCCCCTTGGCCACGTGGACCGGGGTCGCCTCCAGGAAGCCCACGTTGGGGACCACCCCGGCGGAGACGATGAGGAGGTCGCAGTCCAGGGCGGCACCGTTGGTGAGATGGACCCGGATCGCCTCGCCATCGGCCGGGTCGATGCGGTCGATCCCAGCCCGGGTGATGACCCGCACCCCCTTGGACTCCACCCACTGGCGGATCATGCCGCCCGCCTTGGGGGTCATCATGCGCGGGACCATGCGGTCGCCCAGCTCCACCACGGTTAGCTCGACCCCCCGGGCGGCCAGGGACTCCATGATGATGCAGCCGATGAACCCGGCCCCGAGCTGGACCACCCGACTGCCGCGCCTGGCCAGCCGGGCGATGGCCCGGGCGTCCTCCAGGGTCCAGCAGGTGAGGACCTGGGGCAGGTCGATGCCGGGGATGGGGGGGCGCACTGGGTGAGAGCCGGTGGCGATCAGGAGCCGGTCATAGGTCTCGCGGCTGCCGTCGTCGAAGAGGACGTCGCGCTGGTCCGTGTGCAGGGCCACGGCCCGGCCCCGCCGTTCTCGGATGCGGAGCCGCTCGTAATGGCCCGGCTCCTTGCGCAGATAGGTCCCGGCCTCATCGATCTGGCCCTCCAGCAGGTAGGGGATGGCCATGCGGGAGTAGGGTGGGGCGTCCTCGTTGCCGGTGAGTACGATCTCGGCGTGGGGATCGGCATGGCGCAGGGTCTCGGCGGCGATAACGCCGGCGGGGCCGTTGCCCAGGATCAGGTGTTTCATGGCGTTACTCCGCTGCTGCGGGCGAGACGGGGGAACCCTCGGGCGTCTCCGGAGAATCGACCGTCGTGGCCCGGATGGACCACCGCGGAATCCGGTATCCACCCCGGATTCCCCTGTGCTTTATCCGGGCTGTCGGGCTAGAGCCCCAGACGGCCCAGGGTCTCGGACCTGGGCACGCCCTCCGTATCCCAGCCGCGCAGCTCGTAGTACTCCGGCAGCATCACATCCAGCCCGTTGACCAGGCCCTTGGCGGGACCGGTCTTGGCGGGCTCGGTGGTGAGGCGGGGCGGCAGGTTGTCGTCCGCCTTGGTGAGCCCGGCCGCCAGATTGAAGCGCTTCTCCATGTTCCAGATGC
>JBLMWY010000212.1:0-5871 GCA_050257475.1 Bdellovibrio bacteriovorus | reverse complement strand
CGCGGAACTGGTGGAACGGGGCCAGCGGCCGAGCACTATCGGGCCCTACCCGTCCGGCCCCACCTGCGAGTCGGCGCGTCTGGCCCAGTTCGGGGACCTCGGGCGCTGCCACTGCACCCAGGGCTTCGCCAGCAGGCCGGCGGCGGGCGCCTCCGGGAGGACGGATGGGTCCTCCTACCCGGGGTCGGACGGGGACCAGGGCCAATCCGGGCCGCCGTTGCCCTAAACTAGCCCGAATTCTGGCGGCGGCCGCCGGGCCTTCGCCGTCATCCAGAACAGGAGCCGTGCCGCCTCATGTCAGCCACACTCGTCTCCTCGCTCCTGATCCTCGTTGGTCTGATCGGCCTGGTGGTCGGCGGAGAGCTCCTGGTCCGGGGCGCCGCGGCATTGGCAGGAGCGGCGCGGATCAGCCCCTTGGTCATCGGGCTCACAGTGGTGGCCTTCGGCACTAGCGCCCCGGAGCTGGCGGTGACGATCCAGGCGGCCTGGGCAGGGGCCCCAGAGATCGCGGTGGGCAACGTGGTCGGGAGCAATATCGCCAATGTGCTCCTGATCCTTGGGCTCTCCGCCCTGGTGGCCCCCCTGGTGGTGCAGAGCCGGGTGGTGCGCATCGACGTGCCCCTGATGATCGCCTGCTCCGTGGGCCTGTGGCTGCTGGTGCTGGACGGGGCGGTGAGCCGGCTCGACGGGCTGCTCCTGTTCGCGACTCTCATCGGCTATGTGATCTGGTCCGTGATCCAGGGCCGGCGCGAGGGTGTCGAGATCCAGGATGAATTTGCCGCGGCCCTCCCCCACGACGGCTCCACCGCGCCGTACATCCTGAGGCAGACGGGTCTCGTGGTCGGCGGGCTGGTCCTGCTGGTGATCGCCGCCCGGCTCCTGGTGAGCGGCGGCTCGGACATCGCCCGCCAGCTCGGCGTGAGCGAGCTCGTGATCGGCCTCACCATCGTGGCGGTCGGGACCTCCCTGCCGGAGCTCGTCACCTCGGTGGTGGCCAGCCTGCGCGGCCAACGGGACATCGCCGTGGGCAACGTGGTGGGCAGCAACCTATTCAATATCTTGGCGGTGCTGGGGCTGGGGGCCTTGGTGGCACCGGGGGGCATCCCGGTGGCGGACCAGGTGCTGCGGCTGGACCTTCCCATCATGATCGCCACCGCCGCCGCCTGCCTGCCGGTCTTCTTCACCGGGGGGCGGATCAACCGGCCGGAAGGGGCCTTGTTCTTCTTTTACTACGTCGCCTACACGACCTACGTGGTCATGGGGGCCACGGGCGCCGCCCACATGCGCAGCTTCGAGCTGGGCATGCTGGGATTCGTCATCCCGCTCACGGTGATGGCGATCGCCGTCAGCGTCTATCAGCACGTCAGCATCCAGCGGCGCCAGCCCTGATCCGAGCGGCGGGCGATCTCGGTCCTAGGGGCGCGGAGCCGGAGCCCGTCGATGGTCGCGGAACTGCGCCCAGTCGATGCCCAGCCTGCGCATACGGGCACGTAGGGTGTGGGGATTGACCCCAAGCACCTGAGCGGCGCCGAAGGGACCTTCGATACGTCCGTGGCAACGCCGCAGGGCGGCCTCGATCTGGCCGCGAATGGCGGCGTCGAGGGTGGACGGGCCCAGCTCCGAGTTCAGATCCGAGCCCGGCGACGATCCGGCTGCCCCTGCCACCTTGGGGGCCGCCGGGATCGGGGCCCCGCCACCCAGGGCCTCGGCGACCGCCAGCCGCCGGCCATCCCCCAGGATCGCCGCCCGCTCCATCACCGCCGCCAGCTCCCGGACGTTGCCCGGCCAGGGATAGGCGAGGAGCCGCTCGGTCGCCGCACCGTCGGGCTCCTGGGGCGTCAGGCCCAGCCGCTGAGCGGCGCGCCGGGCGAAATGGGAGGCCAGCTCCGGGATGTCCCCCGGGCGCTCCCGCAGGGGCGGCAGCCGGATGGGGAAGACATGGATGCGGTACCAGAGGTCGGCCCGGAAACGCCCGGCGGCCACCATCGCCTCCAGGTCCTGGTGGGTGGCCGCGACCAGGCGTACCTTGGCGTGCAGCGACTGCTGGCCGCCCACCCGCTCGAAGCTCCCGTCCTGCAGGATACGCAGTAGCCGCACCTGGACCGCCGGGGTCAGCTCGCCAATCTCGTCGAGGAACAGGGTGCCGCCATCGGCCCGCTCGAACCAACCCTGACGGCGCGCCACCGCCCCGGTGAAGCTGCCGCGCTCATGGCCGAACAGCTCCGAGTCCGCCAGCTCAGGCGGGATGGCGCCGCAGTTGACCCGCAGAAAGGGTCCAGCCGAGCGGGTGGAACGGCTGTGGATGGCGCGCGCCACCACCTCCTTGCCGCTGCCGGTCTCCCCTAGGATCAGAACCGGGGCCTCGGACCGGGCCACCAGATCCACCGCCCGCATCACCGACTCCAGGCCGGAGCGCTCGCCGACGATGGTGTCCGCAATGTCCTGCCGCCCCAGGCGCGCGAGGAGTGAGCGGCGATCCGCCTCCGCGGCCTCCCGCAGGGACCGCAGCTCCCGGAGCTGTCGGTCATTGCGCAGCGCGACCGCCATGGGCTCGCAGAGCGCGGCGAGCATGGGCTCATGCTCGCGGGTGTAGGGGGCGGCGCCGCCCCCCAGCACCAGCACCCCGAGCGCCTGATGACCCCAGGCCAGCCCGCCGGCCAGGATGGGGCCCTCCCAGTGCTCGGGCAACAGGCCGGGCAGACGCGCACGCCAGGCCGCCGCCTCACCCCGCACCACCTGACCCGATCGGCACCACCGCCCGATCGTCGCCAGATCCGGGGTTCGGCCCTCGGGTGGACCCTGAGTCGGGTCGGATGGGGTGGCGGCAGGGCCGGTCATGACCTCGGCGACGGTCTCGACGCGCTGCCGCTCCGCATCCAGGGCACGGATCAGCAGACGCTCGCAGGGCAGGCGCTGGGCGAGCACGGCGGCGATGGCCTGGGCGGAAAGGTCGATGCGAGGCTCCAGGCAGGCCTGGCGCCAGACCTCGAGCAGAAGGGGTAGGAATCGATCCATGGGGCAAGGATACAGAATTTCCAGTAAATGCCACGGGGTTAGCGGGACATTTCACGGATTTCCCGTGATCCCTAGGTGGCGTGCCAGAAGGACTCGGTGTCGGACCACCGTCATCGGCGCGAGACGGCGCCTTGCAGAAACCCCGCGGGAAACCACTTCGGTCCTGGTGGGACACGGCTCCCACGGGTGGATCACCTCATCGCATTCAAGCTCGGGAGGGGCCGGGTGAGGCCCCGGCTTGGCATCCCCGGCCTGCCTGGGCCGCCTTGAAGCGGGTGGCACGTGCCTTGCCCAGCTTTGGACGTAGACCTAAGACCCAGGAGTCCAACCGTGATCCAGACCGTCGCACTCACCGCCAGCCGACTCTACGCCTGGCATCAGCGCCGCCTCTCCCTGTGGCTGCTCCTGACCCTGGCGACGCTGACGTTGCTCCTGAGTCTGGGCCCGTGGCTTCCGCATTGGTCCGGCGGCGGGCTGGCGCCCTCCACCCTCCTGGCGGTGTTCGGCGCGGCCCTGGTCTGCGAGTACATGGATTCGAGCCTCGGCATGGGCTATGGAACCACCCTGACCCCCCTGCTGCTGATCGCGGGCTTCGAGCCCATGGCCATAGTTCCAGCGGTGCTGCTCTCTGAACTGGTGACCGGGGTGGCCGCCGGCCTGCTCCATCACCGGGACGGCAACATCGACCTGCCCAACGATCCCTGCGCCCGCCGCACCCTGGCCCTGCTCGCGGCCCTGAGCAGTGTCGGGGCCCTGGCCGCGGTGATCCTGGCGGTGCGCCTGCCCGGACCCTGGTTCGGCTACGCCATCGTGGCGATCGTGCTCGCCATGGGGGTGGTGACCCTGGCAACCGCCCGCCGCCGCATCCGCTACCGGACCGGGGGCATCCTCGCCATTGGTCTGGTCGCGGCCTTCAACAAGGGACTGAGCGGCGGAGGCTATGGCCCCCTGGTGACCTCGGGTCAGGTGGTCTCCGGGGTGCCGGCCCGCCAGGCGGTGGTGATCACCTCACTCGCGGAGGCCTTCACCTGTCTAATCGGACTCATCGGCTACGTGTCCGTCAAGGGCCTTCCGGACCCCGCGCTGACGTTACCGCTCGCGACCGGCGCCCTGCTCTCCGTCCCCTGGGCGACGGTAACGGTGCGCCACCTGCCGGAGAGCGCCATCCGTGCGGCGGTGGGTGTGCTGACCCTGGTGCTGGGTCTGGTGTCCCTGGCGAAGCTGCTCGGTTGATCCGAGAGTACCAAGCTAAACGGGATAGGGCAGGCGCCCATAGAGCCGGGTGAGCTCCAGGAGCCGGCCGGCGGTGTCGGCGTCGAGCTGGTCCGGTGTGTAGCGCCACGCCCAGTTGCCCTCGGAGGTGCCGGGGCGATTCATGCAGGCCTCGGGACCCAGCCCCAGGACGTCCTGCATGGGGAAGAGGGCGAGATCCGCCACCGAGGCCAGCGCCGTGCGGATGAAATCCCACTGGATCTCGGACCCGTCGCTGTTCAGATAGCGGCGCGCATGGTGCTGGAGGCTGGGGTCCAGGGTGGCCCACCAGCCGAGCAGGGTGTTGTTGTCGTGGGTGCCGGTGTAGACGGCAAGCGCCTGCCGGTGGTTATGGGGCAGGAACGCGGAGCGCCCGAAGCCCCCCGCCATGTCTTCGAAGGCGAACTGTAGGATCGCCATGCCGGGAGCCCAAGCCCGTCGCGCAGGGCCTCCACGTCGGGGGTGATTACGCCGAGGTCCTCGGCGATCAGGGGCAGGTCCGCACCCAACGCCGCCTTGAGGGCCTCGAACAGGGCCATCCCGGGCCCTGGCACCCAACGGCCATTGACCGCGGTGGCCTCGCTCGCCGGGATCTCCCAATAGCCGACGAAACCGCGGAAGTGGTCGATGCGCACCAGGTCCGTTAGCTCCAGGGCGTGGCCCAGCCGTTCCACCCAGAAGCGGTAGCCGGTCTCGGCGAGGGCCGGCCAGCGGTAGAGTGGATTGCCCCAACGCTGGCCGGTGGCACTGAAGTAGTCGGGGGGGACCCCGGCGATCACGGTCGGATGACCGTGGTCGTCAAGATCGAACCAATCCCGATGAGTCCAGACCTCGCTGGAATCGTGGGCCACGAAGATGGGGATGTCGCCCACCAGACGGACCCCTTTTGCCTGGGCGTAACGGCGCAGCTCCGACCACTGGCGGAAGAACAGGTACTGGACGAAGACCTGGCGCTCGATCCGCTCCCTCTGGGCCTCGGCCCAGCGCGCCAGGGCCTTGGGTTCCCGCAGGGCCAGGGGCTCAGGCCACGCGGTCCAGGGACGCATGGCCTGCTCCAGCTTGATGGCGGTGTAGAGGGCGTAGTCCTCCAGCCAATCCCGATGGTGCTCCCGGAAGCGGGCGAGGTCCTCCCGATCAGCGGTCGTTCCGCGGGCTAGGAAGCCTTCGTAGGCACGGCCGAGCAGGGCCCGCTTCCAGATCCTGACGGCGCCGAAGTCCACCCGATCGGCCGGGAAGTCCGGGTGCTCCAGGTCGCAGGCGTCGATCCAGCCGGACTCGAGCAGCCGCTCCGGGCTGATCAGGAGTGGATTGCCCGCGAAGGACGAGGGGCACTGGTAGGGGGAATCGCCGAAGCCGGTAGGACCCAGGGGCAGCACCTGCCACAGGCCCTGACCGCTCGCGGCCAGGAAGTCGATGAACCGGAGGGCCGCCGGACCCAGGTCACCGATCCCGAAGGGCCCAGGCAGGGAGGTCGGGTGCAGCAGGACGCCGCTGGTGCGGTGCATGGAAGACTCCGGTGGGTGGATCCTTGGCGACCCGGGAGTCTAACGGAGGTGAGTGGCGAGTGGCGAGTTACGAGGGCCGAGGGCCGAGGGCCGAGGGCCG
>JBLMWY010000211.1:0-7650 GCA_050257475.1 Bdellovibrio bacteriovorus | reverse complement strand
GGCTGAGTCCTCCCTACGCGATCGCCCCCGAGTTTGCGGACGCCTGGATGGTGGGGGAGATCCGCCCGCACACCTTGGGGAGCGCTCGCGGCACGGTGCACTGCGCCAAGGCCCTCATGCGCCCGGACCTTTGGCAAGAATGACGGCGAAGGTTAGGCACGCGATGTCCCAAGCGCTCGAACTCTCGAGCGATGCCATGAGCGGGGCAAGGCCTCGGGAAGACCTGTCCGCGGTCCGTGGCCTGGTGCAGCGCAGCCGCCAGTGGCCGGATGCGCCATTGGCGTCCGCGCGGGAATCCGGTCATATTGCCCGCGCCTGATCGGCGGCGTTGCCGATGTAGGCGCCGGGCGTCAGCTCCCTCAACCGTTGCTTGGCCTGGTCCGGGATCGGCAGCCCCTCGATTAAGGCGCGCAGCTCCTCGGGGCCGATGCGCCGGCCCCGGGTCAGCTCCTTGAGCCGCTCGTAGGGGCTGTCCACCCCGTAGCGGCGCATCACCGTCTGGATGGGCTCCGCCAGCACCTCCCAGTTGGCCTCCAGGTCGGCGGCCAGGCGCTCGGGGTCCGCCTCCAGCTTGCCGATCCCCTTGAGCGCCGACTGCAGGGCGATGCTCGTGTGGGCGATGCCGACCCCAAGGTTGCGCAACACCGTGGAGTCGGTGAGGTCCCGCTGCCAGCGGGAGATGGGCAGCTTGGCCGACAGGTGCCTGAGGATGGCGTTGGCGATCCCGAGATTGCCCTCGGCGTTCTCGAAATCGATGGGGTTGACCTTGTGGGGCATGGTGGAGGAGCCGACCTCACCCGCCACGGTGCGCTGCTTGAAGTAGCCGAGCGAGATGTAGCCCCAGCAATCCCGGCACAGATCGATGAGCACGGTGTTGAAGCGCGCCAGGGCGTCGAACAGCTCCGCCATATAGTCGTGGGGCTCGATCTGGGTGGTGTAAGGGGTCCAGGTAAGCCCCAGGGATTCCACGAACTGCCGGGCGAAGCTCGGCCAGTCCAGCTCCGGATAGGCGATCAGGTGGGCGTTGTAGTTGCCTACGGCGCCGTTCATCTTGCCGAGCAGGTCCACCGCGGCCACCCGCTCCCGTTGCTGGTGGAGCCGATGGGCCAGGTTCGCCATCTCCTTGCCGAGTGTGGTGGGAGAGGCCGGCTGGCCGTGGGTGCGGGCCAGCATGGGCAGATCGGCGTAGCGGTGGGCCAGGTCCCGGACCGCGGCGATCAGGTCGTCCATCTGGGGCAGCAGGACCTGCCCTCGGCCCTCCCGGATCATTAGGGCATGGGCGAGGTTATTGATGTCCTCGGAGGTGCAGGCAAAGTGGATGAACTCGCCCACCGCCGCGAGCTCCGCGTTGCCGGCGATGTGCTCCTTCAGGAAGTACTCCACCGCCTTGACGTCGTGATTGGTGGTGCGCTCGATGTTCTTCACGCGCTCGGCGTCGGCGATCTGGAACTTCTCGACGATGGCGTCGAGCAGGTTGGCCGCATGGCCCGAGAGCTCCGGCACCTCCGGGATCTGGGGGTGGGCCGCCAGGGCCTTGAGCCAGCGCACCTCCACGGCCACCCGATGCCGGATCAACCCGTACTCGCTGAAGATGGGGCGCAGGTCCTCGGTCTTGGATCCGTAGCGGCCGTCGACGGGGGAGACGGCGGTGAGGGTGGATAGCTCCATGGTGGGTCTCCGATCGCGTTGGGGCGGCGGCCGTGATGCCGGGGCCCCGCAAGGCTGCCGCAGGCCGCCTCAGAGCGCAAGCCGCCGCGGCCATGACCAACACGTCCCCCGCCCGGGTGGGGTGATGAGAACGGCCGCGCCGAAGGGCTTAGCCCTCGGGATCGAAGCGGTAGCCCAGCATCTCGATGTCACGGGCGAAGTGCCGGGCCACCAGCTCGGCGGTCTCCTCCGTGTAGTAGCTCCGGTAGTCCTTCGACCGGTCCGTGGCCGCCCGGGCGTGGGGCAGTGCCGGGGCGGGAATGCCGATGCGCTGGCAGGCGGTCTCGAAGTCCTGCTGGAGCCGCTCGTAGCGGCCGATGAAGTCCACCACCTGGTTGCCATGCAGGTCGATCAGATAGTCGCTCTGCAGCTCGATGGAGGTATCCACGTGATACTGATAGGGCCGTGACGGATCCAGCTTCCAGCGCAGGAACCCCGCGAAGTCCTCATGGCCCCCCAGGTAGTGGGGCCGCTCCCGCCGGATGTGGTGGAAGGAGCTCACCTGCAGGTCCCAGGGGTTGCGCACGAAGGCGAACTTGAAGAGCGAGTCGAAGAACTCCCTGGGCAGGAGCTCCTTGGCGGCGATCACCTTGGCGTGGCGGGGCAGCTTGGTGGCGATGCGATGGCCGCTCAGGTGGCTCAAGCGGCTGCACAGGAACATGGGCCAGTACCAGGGATCGCGCCAGCGCCGTCGCTGCAGGGCC
This sequence comes from Bdellovibrio bacteriovorus, assembly GCA_050257475.1. Taxonomy (GTDB): domain Bacteria; phylum Pseudomonadota; class Gammaproteobacteria; order Chromatiales; family Chromatiaceae; genus Thiodictyon. Next base: position 5,239 of record JBLMWY010000211.1, on the reverse strand, counting down.
GCACGCACGCTGGTGCCGCCGGTCTTGGCGATGTGGACGAACAGGAAGCGGTGACGGACCGAGAGCAGCATGGGCGGATTCTATCCGAGGTCAGGGGCCGGTGCTGAGGACCCTGCCCAGGCCGTCAATGCCTATCGGCCGGGAAGACTGCAAGCCCCGTCCCCGCAGCGGCGACGCAGCCGCCACCGGGCGAATCGGTCGTAGACGCGATCCAGGGGCCCCGCCAGCCGGAGGCCCTCGACCAGACGCGCCAGGTGCCGGTAGTAGGGCAGGCGCCGCCAGATCGCGACGAACCCGGGAACCCCGCTCACCAGCCCCCGCTGAGGGTCGATGACGTGGAGCCTGGCCATGGTCGTGTCCAAGTCGATGCCGGCCAGACCGAGCCGATCCCCCGACTGGTGGAGATCCAGCCACTCCAAGGCCCCGACCCGATCCAGGCGCCGGTAATGGGCGATCTCGCGGCGGCAGAGGGGGCAGCCCCCGTCGTAAAAGACCACGGTGGCGTTCGCTTGATCTGACACGGGGTTTATGCCTCTCGAACCTTGGGCTCGGGCGGCGGGGCGCCGCCCTTCTGTGCATTGCTAAATGAACGCCATTCAACCCGAATAAAAGCGCGGGGCCGCAGTGGATAAGACTCAGCGACCAGCACGCTCTGAGGGAGCGGCCGCCACTGCATCGGGGGCTGGACAGTCCACCCGGGGCATGGTTCCCTGGCGCTGCCTTGGAGGCACTGGGGTACCAAAATGATCCGCCGCGTCCTGCTCACCCTGACTACCCTGCTGCTCATCCTGATCCTGGGCGGGGCTGGGGCCCTGCTGTGGCTCACCAAGCAGGCGGAGCCCGGCTATTCGGGCGAGGTCACCCTCGCCGGACTGCAGGCGCCGGCGAGGGTGCGGGTCGGTCCCCATGGGGTGCCGACCGTCCGGGCGGACACGCTCCCAGATCTGCTGTTCGCCCAGGGCTATCTGGTGGCGCGGGAGCGGATGTGGCAGATGGACCTGATGCGCCGGGTGGCGGGTGGGCGCCTGGCGGAGGTCCTGGGCCCCGAGGCCCTGGCAATGGATCGGCTGTTTCGTACCCTGGGGCTGAACGCATCCGCCCGCCGCGCCCTCGCAGACCTGGAGGCGCCCCACCGCGAGATGCTCGCCGCCTACGCGCAAGGGGTGAACGCCTATCGGGAACGGGTGACCTGGCGCCTGCCCATCGAGTACCGGATCGCCGGCTTCGAGCCCGCCCCCTGGGCACCCGAGGACAGCCTGCTGATCGGCGCCTTCATGGCCTGGACCCTGTCCTACAACCTGCGCGAGGAGCTGACCTTCCTGCGGGTGGCCTCCCGCGTGGGGCCCGAGCGGGCGCGGGAGCTCTTCCCCCCGGATCCGCAGCTCCCACCCCCGGCCGTCTCGCCGGACCTGCCGACGGACCTCTTCGCCGCCGGCACCGACCTGGCGGATGGTCTCGCCGCCCTGCTCGAGGGGCCTGGGCGCTGGGGTTTGCCGGTCCCCGGGGCGGCCAGCAACGGCTGGGCGCTCACCGGGCGTCGCAGCGCGGATGGCTCGGCCCTCCTGGCCAACGATCCGCACCTGGCCCCCTCGATGCCGGGAATCTGGTACGAGCTCGAGCTGATCGGTCCGGGGCTCCATGTGGCCGGCCTCAGCCTGCCGGGCATCCCCCTGGTGATGATCGGCCACAACGCCGATCTGGCCTGGGGGTTCACCACTGCCATGGCGGACACCCAGGACCTCTTCGTGGAGCGCCCAACGGTTGATGGCCAGGGCGTGGTGCGGGCCAACGGAGGTGTCGAGGCCATCGAGACCCGAGTCCAGCGGATTGACGTGCGGGGCGCGGAGGCGGTGGAGCTTGCGGTGCGCAGCACCAGCAACGGGGTCATCCTGAACGACTTGCTGATCCCCCACCCTCGGGGTGCGGGGTCCCGCGGCGATCAGCTCTTCCTGCCCGCTGTCGACAGCCCCTACCTCCTGGCCTTGCGTCAGGTCACGGACCTGCCGGATCGCTCCTTCGCGGCCGTCGACCGGCTCAACCGGGCCGCCACCCTTGAGGAGGCGCGGACCGCCATCCTGGGCTTCCGCCAGGCCAGCCAAAACCTCATGCTGGCCCACCGCGACGGGGGCATCGCCTGGCAGGTGAGCGGTCTGCTACCCCGCCGCGGCAAGGGGAACGGGGCCTTTCCTTCGCCCGGCTGGGTGGCCGGCTACGCCTGGCAGGGCTACCTGGACCAGGCCACCAATCCAGGCCTTGCCGACCCCCCCGGCGAGGTGCTAATCACCGCCAACAACCGCACCGTCCCGGCCGAGCGGGCAGGTCAGATTGGCCATGCCTGGATGGCGCCGTTTCGGGCCGACCGCATCGCCGAACGGCTGTCCGACGGTGGCCCCTTCACCCCCGCGGATCTGGCTTCAATCCAGATGGACCGGGTCGACCTCCAGGCGGAGCTCACCCAGCGGGCCCTGCGCCGACTGGAGCCCGAGCTGCGGGCGCTGGATCCCCAGGCCTGGGCCATCGCCGAGGAGCACCTGCTCGGCTGGGACGCGACCATGGCCGGGGAGAGCCCCTCGGCGGCCCTGTTCGCCCTGATCGAGCCCGCCCTCTACCGGGCGCTCTACGGCGACGAGCTGGGGCCTGATCTGGAGGCCCTGATGGCCATGGCCATCGTCGCCTACAACCCGGTCCAGGAGGCGATCCGCAGCGGCCGATCGAGCTTCTGGGACGACGTCACCACCCCTGAGCCCGAGGGTCCCGCGGAGATCTGGGCACGGGTCCTGCGTGGGGCCTATGCGGAGCTCCAGGCGCGGCTGCCGGAGCCCACGGAGCGCCGCCTCGACCGTCTGCTCTCCGTGACCTTCCCCCATGGTTTCAACGGGCTCCCCATCCTTGGCCGCCTGTTCGACGTGGGCCCCCTCGGCGTCGCGGGCGGTGCCGAGACGGTGGCGGTGATGAAGGCGTCGCCCCTGGCCCCGGAGCGGGTCCTGTTCGTCCCCTCGGCGCGCCTGGTCCAGGTCCCCGCGCGCTGGTCCGAGAGCCGAGGGACCCTTCCGCTCGGCCAATCCGGCCACCGGCTCTCGCCCTATCGAACAGACCAGCTCGCCGACTGGCTCGCCGGCCGCACCCACCCGTTGCCCTGGAACGGACCGCCCGAGGACCGGGTCATCGGATTGCTGGTGCTGAGACCCGACGGGGCCTCTTCGCGATAGCACAACCGCCGAATGCACGGCGACCGGCGTGCCTGGTGAAGGATCCGCGGGATCCGCAGCTCATCGGGACGGTGCGCAGCGTCGGCTACAAGCTGATGAGGAAGGTCCAGTTCGAATGACGCGGTCGAACCGTCCGCCGATCCCAACACCTGGGCGCACTTCGACGAGGGACCGGCGCATTCCGCCGGGGCGTGGCGCCTTCGCGAGACCCATCGCGTGGCTGGGTGCACCGCCGCTACCAGCGACGGGTTACCCCCGTGAGGAGCGCATAGTCGTCCGCGACGCCGTTGAGCCCCAGCTTAAACCCCAGATCCAGGTCCAGGTTCTCGGTGGGGGAATAGATCGCCGCCACCAACGCGACCGCGGGAAAGGTCCCCTTGTCCGGGTCCAGGTTGGAGTCGGCCGAAAGGTCCAGCGCCCACTGCATTCGCGTGCCCTGGCGATAGACTACCGAGCCCGAGAGGTGGGCCAGGTCCTCCCGCTCATGGACCCGGTTGTCATTGCGCACATAGCCGACATGGATGTTCCAGATCCAGGGACCCCGCTCCGAGGTCGACACCAGGAAGACACTGGGCACGACGCCCCCGCCCCCCAGCCCCTGCCTGAAGTCGCCTGTCGGGAAGGTCAGTCCCGGCTTGATGGCGAGCCGGGTGAGCGGACCTTCCCAGAAGCGCCATTTGAGCTCCAGCGCGACGTCACCCAGACCGCTGGTGCGCTCCACCCCCGCTGCTGAGAACGCACGCGTATTGAGATAGGGTGCCCCCAGCAACAGGTCCATGTCGTCGCGCACCCCGTAGGACAGGGTCAGCCGCAGGTCGTTGGTGTGGCCCTGGGCGTCCGGTTGATCGAAGTGTGCCTGCTCGAAACCCAGCTCCGCCTGGGCCACACCCTGGCCCAAGGTGTAGGCGTCCTCGGTGATCAGGGGGTGGGCCGACCACGCCGGCGTCGCGGACAACAGGGACGTGGCCGCAACAATGGCGGCGGCACCCAACCGGCATCGGCAGCTTGGCATCCCAGCGGTCTCAGGTGTCGATTGATCCCGTGGCCTAGGCGGCGGGGCCAAGGACGGCACGCCCGCCTCGACGCAGGACCTGAGGCAAGTCCGCACAACCTCGCCGCCCCGGGGGACCGACCTAAGCCCGGGCGCCCTGACGGCGATTCATCAGGACCATTGCGACCGCCACCGCCACGAGGGCGGCCTGCAGCCCCAGGCCCTGCAGGTTCGGATAGACACCCAGCAGGTCGATGCGCGGGAAGGCGATCTGGTAAACGCCGATCACCCCGGCCTCCTGGAGGGCCGCTACCCCTTTGCCCGCGAAGACGATGGCGAGCAGATACATGAGGGCCGTGTTCACACCAAAGAACTGGCGCAACGGCAGGCGCTTGCTGGCCCTGAGTATGGCCCAGGCGGCGAGGCCCAGCAGCAGGGCCGCCGTGAGGACCCCCGCGAGGATGGGGGCGAGACCCCGAGGCCCCGTCTGGACCGTCAGCGTCTGGTAGAACAGCACCGTCTCGAAGACCTCGCGGTAGACGGCCACGAAGCTCAGGAGGGTGAAGGCGAGCAGGGTGCCTTGCCGGGTGGCCGCCCGCAGCTTGGATCGGATGAAGTCATTCCAGCGCCGCGACTGGACCTTCCCGTGCATCCAGACACCGACGTAGAAGAGGACGGCGGCGGCAAAGAGCGCCGTCAATCCCTCCGTCAACTCGCGGCTGGCGCCACTCACATTCACCAGATAGGTGGCCGCCGCCCAGGTGGCCATGCCGGCAGCCAGGGCGCCAGCCCAGCCCAGGTGGATGTAGCGCAGGGCGTCGCGCCGCCCGGTGTTGATCAGGTAGGCGATGATGGCGGCCAGCACCAGGATGGCCTCGATGCCTTCGCGCAACAGGATGATCAGTGCGCTGGCAAAGGTCACCCCGGGCGACAGATCTCCCGCATTTAGGGCCTCGCGGGCCGTGCCCAGCAGGGGAAGGAGCGCCGCCTCGGACTCGGCCACGACCTGCAAAGGCGCCCCGTCCCTGATCTGAAGGCG
>JBLMWY010000210.1:0-3347 GCA_050257475.1 Bdellovibrio bacteriovorus | reverse complement strand
GGTGTCTTCTCCATGTGGCAGGTGACGCAGGTGTCCTCGATGAGTGAGTGCTTGCCGCGTACCCCGACCTCCACGAAGTAGGCGTTCATCCCCATCATCAGGTCACCCTGGGTCGGCCCATGCGGCGTGCGGGTCTTGTCCGCATCCGAGAGGCCGTCGAAGACGTCGTCGTTGCGCAGACCGCGGCGGGTGTTGTGGCAGGTGATGCAGAGCGCCCCCTTGCCAATCCCGATGGCCTGGTAGCCGGCGATCAGCTCGGGGGAGTCGCCGTCGATGCGCACCCCGGCATTAGGGTCGCTGCCGCTGGTCGTGCCGGTCTCATGGGGCCCGTGGCAGGTGGCGCAGGTCTGGGGATGGACCGTGTCCTCGTCCCAGGTCACCGTGACGGTCGTGTCCTTGTCGAACCCGACCTTCGACCATGCCACGAAGCCATTTCCCGAGTGGCAGCGCGAGCAGTTGGGGTTGGTGCCTTCCTCAACCGCCAGCTCGTAGTTGGAGTGCCGGCTGAGCTGCCACTGCTGGTAGCGGCCATGGCGTGCCGGCTCGCCGTGGCAGGTCGCGCAGACCTCGGAGGCCACGCTGACCCGCGGCGCGCCCGGGGCCCCGCCATGGGCGTCGCTGTAATCCTCGCTATCGTTCCCGGTGTGGTTCTGGGGCCCATGGCAGCTCTCGCACTGGATGTTCGCGAGCCGGGCCGTGTCCGGGTAGCCCATGAGCATATCCAGCCAGTTGAGGGGGTCTGGATTGTTGAGCATCCCGGAGTTGACGAAGGCGCTGTAGCTCGGCGTGTCGTCGAAGCCTCCGTTTTTGGCCGCGGCGTTGACGCCGACCGCATGGCAGCTGAAGCAGTTTTTGGAGAAGTGGTCGTTGGTGTTGAGCCCGTCGGAGAAGGCGTGCGCGTGTCCGGTCTCTCTCCAGGGGGTGAAGGCGTCGGGGGCGAATCCGTCGTCATGGCACGCCATGCAGGAGTCGTCGGCGACGGGCAGGCCGTCTGGCGAGGCGGCCGTCGCGACCGGGTCGATCACGCCGCGCCACAGGCCCGAGTACAGGGTCAGGGTCTTGCCCGAGATCGTCTCCGTGATCTCGTACTTGCCGGTGACATCCGGCGCGAACCAGGGGGTCTGGGTCGTGCGGTCGGCCAGCGTGGCGGTGGAGCCGCCCGGCTGGGAGACGATCTTCCAGTCGTAGCTCGCCGCCTCCTGGGCATAGAGGAGCGCCGGGACCTTGTTCGGTACCGTATGCAGGCCAGTGGTCACCGGCCAGGGCAGGGCGGTGGTGAGGTTCACCGCGGCGGTGTAGACCCCCGATGTGGTCTCGCAGGCGAACTCAAGTCCGACGTGGGCCGTCCGATCCAGGGTGTAGGGGACCACCGCCACCACCTGGGTACGGTCCTGCAGACCACCCACGAACCCGCTCGGCGGCGGCGGGACGTTGGGCGGCAGCTCCGCTTCGGTGATGGGCGGCTGCTTGAGCAGATGGATCAGCTCGTCCTTGTAGGCGCCGAGCGGCGCCAGCTCCAGGCTCGTGCTCGCGGCCATGAAGTCGCCGATGACGGCGGTGGTGCCCTCGGTCTGAGTCCACTCGGTGCCAATGACGGTGGAGCCGTCCATCGGCGTGCAGGTCCCGCTGAGACTGAGCGTGGCCCCCGGCGACGCGGTCCCGGTGGCCGTGGCGTTGACGATCACCCGGGTGACGGGCACCAAGTCCTCACTGAGCGTGGTGTCTTTATTCCTCACGATACTGCCGGTGAGCGTTTCGGTCGTGAAGTTGGTCGCCGCGAAGGTGACGTCGTAGGAGGCATTGGCCGCCACCCTGACGCTGTAGGCGCCCGTGCTGTTGGTCACGGCCGAGAAGGTCGCGTTGAGGGCCGCGAAGCTGACGTTGGCGCCGGCGATGCCCTGGCCCGAGAGGCTGTTGGTCACCGTGCCGCTGACGGTGACCGAGGGTCCTTTCACGTTCGGGCTTGTTGGCGCGGGATCCCCGGGCTTGCCCGGCACACCGCCCTTGGCCGCGAAGGCCGAGGGTACGGCGAACGCCAGCGCCGCGATGACGATAAGCAGGACGGGCCACCGCTCCCGAATGAGCCTGAGGCTCAAGGCTGTGCTCTGAGTTCGTAACATGTCGCTCCTCCAGTGTTGATCGAATGCGGCGTGAGTTGGCTCCACGCCGCGCGACTGGGGGCTCCCCTTCTTCACGCGCGTCCTTTCCCCTTCGTAAACGAAGCTGTTACCCCGAGGCGCCCCTGTCTTGCGAGGGCCTTGCGGTGCGACATCCGGGAAATCTTGTTGTGAGCCCCTGGGCTGTCCTGCGGGCGATGCCGTCAGACACCCAGGGTCGGAGTGTAGGTTTCGAAGCTTAATAAAGCCTTAAGGGAAACGCTGTTTTAGCGTTTGCCGTCCGGGCCACGGATGGCCCGGCATTTTCAGGCACCCCAAGTGAATGAAAATGGAGCCTTCCAAGAGTCGCGCCTCTTGGAAGGCGAGCTGATTGAATGTCCGGACGGCATTTAATCAGCGCCCCTTTTGGGTCCCAGCGGATTAGTGCCTGGGCAGAGGCGAGCACGGAGGCTCTTGGCCGACGGAGTCCCATTTCAACGAAGGGACCCGCGGGCTGGTCGCGGGATACCCCTGTTCGCCGCGACCTCGCGCCAACACGCGGGCCGCAGACTCTGGCGGTGGTGTCTAGGCCACCTGCCCGGCCTGGGCCCGGGCAGGGTCAGACCCATCCGCCGAGATGCTGGCCGCGGGTGTCTGCGGCATCGGCTCTTCGAACGGGAGCAGCAGCACCTCGCAGCGCAGTCCCCCGTCCTCGAGGTTCGCCAACCGCACACTGCCGCCGTGGAGCTCGCAGATTCGACGCACGATCGACAGGCCGAGTCCGCTCCCCGGCTCCGCCGTCTCGGGGCCTCGCCGGAAGCGCTGGAACATCTCGGTGTGCTGGCCGTCGGCGATTCCCGGACCCGTGTCCTCGACGATCACCTGGTTGAACAGGCCCCGCCGGCCTACCGTCACCCTGACCTCGCCGCCCGCGGGGCTATAACGAATCGCGTTGTCCATCAGGTTCCGGAGCAGGATGCCGATGCAGGTGGCATCCGCGCGCGTCGAGGCCTCTCCCGCGCCAGCGACCCGAATGCTGATCGTGCGCTGCCTCGCGAGCGGTTCCAGTGCGGAAGCGGTGTCGCGGGCCGCCTCCAGCAGATCCACCCGGCCCAGGGTCGGCGCCGCGGTCCGGGCGTCCAGATGCGACAGGGTCAGCAACTGGTCCACCAGGTGTCCGGCATAGCTCGCGCCAGCGACGATCTGGTCCAGTGCCCGCCGGCGCTGCGCGTCGTCCGTCGCCCGCTGGGC
>JBLMWY010000209.1:0-2634 GCA_050257475.1 Bdellovibrio bacteriovorus | reverse complement strand
GCTGTCTCCTCCCCATGGGTGTTGTCTATCACCCGGTGCTCGGAAAGGATCGGACCTGGATTGCCGCGGCCTGCGGCATGGTGGTCCTCGGCGGTCTGGCGGCCATGTACGTCATCATCATCGGCGGTCAGGCCTATCCAATGCCGCTATTTCCCGGCCAGACCATTCTGGAATCTGGCTTTTTCGACGGTGTGAACGGCCAAGTGGCATGGTATCGGCCGTCGATCCCAGAGGTGCTCCTGGGCCTGGGCGGCGTGGCGGTGGCCTTGATCATTACGGCCGTCGGCGTGCGCGTGCTCCAGTTCCTTCCCGAATCCCTTGCCGATCAGGTCGTGGATCCGCACCTCGCCCCAAAGGCTTAGGTACCTCAGGTAGGCCGGGGCCGGGCGAGATACCGCCGGGTCCTGGCCGGCGCACCCCAGCGCCGGTGTCGCCGGCCCTTTCGGCCTGAGCGCTTGAGGGCGCTGAGTAGCATGGCCCACCTGTATATCTCTGCGGCCCACAAGACCTCCGGCAAGACGACAATCTCTATTGGCCTGTGCCGGGAGCTCAGGCGTCGCGATCTGACCGTTCAGCCCTTCAAGAAGGGCCCCGACTACATCGATCCCCTGTGGCTCAGTCAAGCCTCGGGCCGCACCTGCCTGAACCTTGACTTCCACACGATGGCCCGAGAGGAGATCCGGGACGCCTTTGCGGGGGAGATGGGGGGCGCCGACATCGGGGTGATCGAGGGCAACCTCGGCCTGTTCGATGCGGTCGACCTGCACGGCAGCAACAGCAATGCCGAGCTGGCCAAGCACCTCCAGGCGCCGGTGATCCTCATTATCGACGCCGAGGGCATGACGCGTGGCGTTGCCCCGCTGCTCCTGGGTTATCAGACCTTCGACCCGACCATCGCTATTGCCGGCATCGTCCTCAACCGCGTGGGCGGCATGCGGCATGAAGCCAATCTGCGGCGGATCGTCGAGCACTACACGGATATTCCGCTCCTGGGGTTGGTCCACCGCGACAGCGGGATCGAGATCGCCCAGAGGCACCTTGGGCTGATGCCGAGCAACGAGGACCAGGCGGCGGAGCCGCATATCGAGGCCATCCGGTCGCAGGTGGCCGAGCAAGTGGACGTCGATGGCATCCTCGCCATTGCTGCTCGGGCCCCCTCATTGACGGCGTTGGGGGGTCCTGGATCTGAGCCCCATGACTTGGTGCTGCCCCGGGTGCGGATCGGTATTGCCCGGGACCAGGCCTTCGGGTTCTATTACCCAGACGATCTGCGCGCGCTGGCGCGCGAAGGGGCGGAGCTGGTCCCCTTTAGTCCCTGTGAGGACCCGGAGCTTCCCGCGGTGGACGGGCTCTTCATCGGCGGTGGCTTCCCCGAGTACCGGATGAAGGCGTTGGAGGCAAATCGCACCATGCGGGCCTCGATCGCGGACTTCATCGCATCGGGCGGAGCCGCCTATGCGGAGTGCGGTGGGCTAATGTACCTGGCGACCGAGTTGCGCTGGGGCGACGACCGGTGCGCAATGTGCGGGGTGCTCGACGCGGATGTGGCGATGTACCCAAGGCCACAGGGCCGCGGCTACGTCATCCTCAGGGAGACGCCGCAGGCCCCTTGGCCGCGCGCCGGGACCAGTCCAGGCGACATCATGGCGCACGAGTTCCACCACTCCGCGGTGGTCGCCCCCAATAGCGGTTGGACCTATGCCTATCGCGTGACGCGCGGAAGTGGGGTGGACGGCAGCCACGACGGCATCGTGCAGGGGAACCTGCTCGCCAGTTATGCGCACCTACGGGGCGTCGGAGGAATGCGCTGGCCCGCCAGGTTCGTCGCCCATGTACGGGCGTGCCGCAATCCCTAGGAGCCGGTACGGCAGGTGGTGGATGTGTTGGCACGACGCCCGTCCGTCCCGGTCGGGACCCCAGGTTGCGACACCTTGGACCTGTCCCGCTGGTCGTGTGACGCTGCCGACAGCGGGGCATGGTCGAGTGACATTGTCGGCGAGGCGCAGGCGCCATCGTCATTGGCGGGATTGAAGGAGGTTGGAATCAGGCATGTTTAAAGTGACAGCAGCAGCGGCCGAGCAGATCGGCAAGGCGGCGCAGCAGGGCGGGACTGAGGGTCTCTGCCTGCGGTTGGCAGCCCATCAGGCGGCCGACGGGGCCATCAGCTATCGCATGGGCTTCGACGAGGCAACGGATGACGATATCCGCCAGCGGTGCGAGGGGGTGGAGGTCATCATGGCGCCGGAGTATGTGCCCTTGCTCGACCAGGCGACCCTCGACTACGTGGAGATGGAGTCAGGACAGCTCCACTTTATCTTTCTGAATCCCAAGGACCCCAATTTCGTGCCGCCCGAGCATGGCGACTAGGACCGATCCAGCCCCGCGCGGCCCGGCTCCAAACGTGTTGGCCCTGCCATTGGCCTGACCTATGGAACTCGCGAGCGAAGACAGCTTTCGCCTAAACGTCCTTCTCGCCAACAAGCCTCTCGCCGTCCGCATCGACGAGGCGCGCTTGATTGTTTATGGGCTCTCCGAGCGCGGCGAGGCCAAGATTCAGCTCAATCCGACCGGGCGACCAGAGGCCTACCTGCGGCTGGTGCGGGAGTTGATCTCCGGCCATGTCCTCGGGTCTCC
>JBLMWY010000208.1:0-3762 GCA_050257475.1 Bdellovibrio bacteriovorus | reverse complement strand
CTGGAGCCGGCGGCTGGTTAGGGGCTAGCCCCAGCCGAGACAAAGGGGACCAGGGCCCCGGCTCCATCGAGCGTCCAACGAGTCCCGTCGCTCGCCGGAATGCCGGTGAGGACGCGCCAGCGCTCCGGCAGCGGCCGGGGCAGGGCCAGGATTGCGCCCGCCGGGGTGTCCAGCAGGGTAAAGTCCAGGTGCCCTTGGGCGCTGCCCGAGACCTGGACCCGCACCCGCCAGCAACCGTTCCATTCCCGGTGGAAGTCATAGCGCAGCTCCACCGGGCCCAGGTGCTCGGTCAGGGTCTCCAGGATGAGCCGCCGCGTCAGGTTCACCCGGCGTCGCAGATCCGTCAGGGGTGTGGGGGCCGCCCGCCCGTCCGCCGATCCGCTCACACCGACTCCAGGGCCTTGGAGGCCACCTCGTAGCTGTCCCTGGAGAGGGATTCGCTGCGGAGCACCCGCTCCAGCTCGGCGCGCATCAAGGCCTGCCGGCCGAGATCGAAGCGCCGCCAGCGGATCAGAGCCCGCAGCAGGCGCGAGGCGATCTGGGGATTCAGGGGGTCGAGCTCCAGCACCCGATCGGCCAGGAAGCGATAACCGGCCCCATCGGACCGGTGGAAGCGCACCGGGTTACCGATCGCGAAGGCGCCAATCAGGCTGCGGACCCGATTGGGGTTGCCCAAGGAAAAGTCCGGATGCCCCAGCAGAGACTGGACCCGCTCCAGAGCGTCCTCCCGATGGCTGGTGGCCTGGAGGCTGAACCACTTGTCGATCACCAGGGGCTCCCTCGCCCAGCGTGCGTGGAATTGGGCCAGGGCCTCTGCTCCCACGTCGCCGCCGAGGTCCACCAGGTGCCGCAGGGCGGCCGTCACGTCCGTCATGTTGTGGGCCGCTGTGAATTGGCTCCAACACAACTCCAACCCGATGGGCTGCCGTCCCGCCATGAGATAGTCAAGCGCGAGATTCTTGATGGCCCGGCGTCCAATGGCCTCCGGCTCAAAGCGGTAGGGCCCGGTCTCCCGATGAGACTCGTAGAGCGCGGCCAGGTCAGGGCCCAGGGATTCGGCGATCCGTCGCCGAACCCGCTCCCTGGCGGCGTGGATCCCGTCCACGTCGACCACCGCCATCTGGTCCCCCAGATAGGACTCGGAGGGTAGGGTCAGGACCTCTGCCCGCAGGGCGGTGTCGCTCGAGCCGTCCAAAAGCGCCCTGCGGAATGAGTCCACAAAGCGCTCGGGAATCTCCGCCGCCGGCGCCTCCACCAGGCCCAGCAGCAGACGCTGCATCAGGGTCTGGGCCGCGTCCCAGCGGCTGAACCCGTCGCTGTCGTGGGCCATCAGGAGTTGGAGCTCCGACTCCGAGTAGTCGCACTGGAGCTTCACCGGTGCCGAGAAGCCCCGCAGCAGGGAGGGCACCGGGCGCTCCGCAAGACCCACGAATCGGAACCGCTCCTCGGCGGATCTCAGCTCCAGGATTCGCGTGCCGGTGATCGCTGCCGCCACCTCCTCTCCCTCCAACCGCAGGGGCAGCTCCCGCCCGGCAGCGTCCAGGAGACCCACCGCCAAGGGGATATGCAGCGGCCCCTTGCTGGGTTGGCCGGGCGTGGGCGGGGTATGCTGCGTCAGCTCGAGGGTATAGGTCCCGGCCTCGGGGTCCCACTCCCGCCGGACCCGCAGCTCTGGGGTGCCGGCCTGGGCGTACCAGCGGCGGAATTGGGTGAGGTCGCGTCCGCTCGCGTCCTCCATGCAGGTCACGAAGTCGTCGGTGGTTACCGCCTGGCCGTCATGGCGCTCGAAATAGAGATCGGTGGCGCGGCGAAACAGCTCTGGGCCCAGGAGGGTGGCCTGCATCCGCACCAGCTCGGCCCCCTTCTCGTAGACGGTAGCGGTGTAGAAGTTGTTGATCTCGATATAGGAGTCCGGCCGAACCGGGTGGGCCATGGGGCCCGCGTCCTCGGCGAACTGGTGGGCCCGGAGCAGGCGCACGTCGTGGATGCGCTTGACCCCGCGGGCGCCCATGTCGGCCGAGAACTCCTGGTCTCGGAAGACCGTGAAGCCCTCCTTGAGGCTCAACTGGAACCAGTCCCGGCAGGTGATGCGGTTGCCGGTCCAATTGTGGAAGTACTCGTGGGCGATGACCCCTTGGATGCCGAGGAAGTCCTGGTCCGTCGCGGTGTCGGGCCGCGCAAGGACGAATTTGTCGTTGAAGACGTTGAGCCCTTTGTTCTCCATGGCCCCCATGTTGAAGTGGCTCACCGCCACGACCATGAAGCAGTCAAGATCGTACTCGCGCCCGTAGCGCGCCTCATCCCACGCCATGGCCTGCTTGAGCGAGGCCATGGCGTGGCCGCACTTGTCTAGATTGTGGGGCTCCACGTAAAGACGCAGGTCGACTGTTCGCCCGGAGGCGGTGGCGAATCGGTCCTCCACCACGGCCAGGTCTCCGGCGATCAGGGCGAACAGATAGCTGGGCTTTGGGAAGGGATCCTCCCAGCGCACCAGGTGACGGCCGTCGGGGAGCGCCCGCTCCTCCACTCGGTTGCCATTGGACAGGAGGACTGGGAAGCGCCCCCGATCCGCCACCAGGGTGACCCCATAGCGGGCCATGACGTCGGGACGGTCCAGGAAGTAGGTGATGCGCCGGAAGCCCTCCGCCTCGCATTGGGTGCACAATAGCTCGCCGGACTGGTAGAGTCCTTCGAGGGCCGTGTTAAGCGCGGGGTGCAGGCGCACCCGGGTGCTCAGCCGAAAGCGGTCCGGGACCCGTAGCAAGGTCAGGGACTCCGCGTCCATCCGATACTCGGCCGGGGTGAGCGGATGCCCATCGATGGCGACCTGCGCCAGCTCCAACTGCTCGCCGTGCAGGGCCAGGCTGCCGTCGCCCCGAGTGGCCCCCGGGTTGCGCCGGATCGCAAGCTCCGCGTCGACCTGCGTCAGGCTCGGGTCCAGGTCGAATCGCAGCTCGACGCGGTCGATCAGAAACTCGGGCGGGCGGTAGTCTTCGAGTCGGGTAGCGTGGGGGGCGTCTCGGTACATCGGATCCTCTGAACGGGGTCGCTGATCCACTCGGCATCCATGGAGCGCGCCTGCGGTGGTCCTGTGGTGGAGCCTTGGGCCAAGTCTGTCTTCCGGCCAGAGCGTCCGGATTTCAAGCCATCGCGTGCGGGTGGCCGGCACTCGGTCGACTCGGCGGATGGGATGTTAGGAGCAGCAAGCAATGCCGCGCGTTGTGATGTATACGACCATGATCTGCCCTTACTGCAACCGTGCCAAGCACCTGCTGCAGCGCAAGGGGGTGGAGTTTGAGGAGATTCGCGTGGACCACGACCACGCGCAATTGGCCGCCATGATGGAGCGTAGCCGACGCCATACAGTACCCCAGATCTTTATCGACGACCTCCATGTGGGTGGGTTCGACGACCTGGCGCGTCTGGAGGCACGAGGCGAGCTGGACCCTCTGCTCGGGCGATGAGTCCGCGCGAGACCCCCGCCGCGACGGATCCGGAGGAGATCCGCCTGGACAAGTGGCTGTGGGCGGCACGTTTCTTCAAGACCCGGGCCCTTGCGGTGGAGGCGATCAACGGAGGCAAGGTCCAGGTGAACGGCCAGCGCGCCAAGCCCGGCCGCGCCATTCGGCCCGGGGCGCGGCTCAGCATCCACAAGGGCAGCCTGGAATGGACGCTCTCGGTGCTGGCCCTGAGCCGCCAGCGTCGCTCCGCCAGCGAGGCCGCCCTGCTCTATTTGGAGGACGAGGCGAGCCGCCTGCGCCG
>JBLMWY010000207.1:0-4700 GCA_050257475.1 Bdellovibrio bacteriovorus | reverse complement strand
GCTGCGGGCCAACGCCGGGGACTGCGTGGTGGTGCAACTGCGCAACCGGATGCCCTTCACAGTGCAGCGCAATCGCAACCAGGTGACCTTCGTACCGCAGCCCGTGCCCGATCTGGCCGGCTGGCAAGACCTGATGTGGGTGGTCAACCGCGACCTGTTCACCCCGGTCGGCCAGCGCAACCAGGCCCAGATGCGCTTCTTCGGCAACAACCTGATCCGGCCCTCGGGCGAGGTCGGCCTGCACCCGCAGTTGGTTCACTTTGACGTGAGCCGCAGCGACGGCACCAACGTGGGCATCAACCAGAAAGGGACGGCGAGCCCCGGCGGGTCCCAGACCTATGTCTGGTACGCCGGCGATATGCAGGAGATCCCGACCATCGCCAACAACCGGGTCTCGGTGCGGCTGGTGCCCACCCCGGTGGAGTTCGGGGCCGTGAACCTGCTCTCGGCCGACCGCGTGAAGCAGCCGCAGAAGGGGGCCTTCGGGGCCCTGGTGATCGAGCCGCAGAACGCCACCGTCGCCGAGGACACCCAGGTTCCGGATCGGCAAGGGAAGTTCGACCCGGCGGTCGGCACCACGCGGCTCACCCGCGCGAACGTGACCGTGACCTCGCCCCCGGGCGCGGCCGGCTCCGGCGGCACCTACCGCGAGGCCATCGAGATCAACCACAAGATCGGCAACTTCCGGTGGAGGGACGGGAGCGCCATCGCCAACGTCAAACAGGGAGAGCTGGGGCGCGAGGGCGCGGAGGACTCCGGGCACGACGGCATCAACTATGGCTCGGAGCCGGCCTGGTTCCGCTTCAAGCTGCCGCCGGACGTGCCCTTCGGGAACGCGGGCACCCCGAACAGCTTCGGTGGACTGTCCAACGCCTATCAGCTCTATAGCAACGGCCTGGTGGCGGGCGAGCAGAACGGCCTGCCGAATGGGGACCCGGCCACCCCGGTGTTTACCGCGGCCCCCGGCCAGCCGACCCGCATCCACCTGCTGAACGGCGCCTCGACCGACCGCGACAGCACCTTCGTCCTGCACGGGCATGTGTGGCAGCGCGACCCCTACGTGTGTCCCGGCCAGTCCGACCTGGGGCTTCAGGGTCGCTGCGATCCCACCACCCCGGTGCCTTCCCTGGCCCTGGGCAACAACCCGACGGCAAAGTGGGTATCGAGCCAGGAGGGCATGGGTCATGTCTACGGCCACTGGCCAATCCTGATCCAGGCCGGCGGGACGGACGGGGTAACGGGCGACTACCTGTTCCGTGACTACTCGCCAGGTGGCAACACCGACGGCCTCTGGGGCATCCTGCGGGTGCAGTAGCAAGGACGCGGCGGCGCGCAAGGACGCCCGCCGGAACCGAGCGGGCGGAGAAGCCGCAAGGCCCTCCGCCCTTTCATTGGCACAGTCCGCACCGCTGTCGGGTGTAGGTCGGGCTTTAGCCCGACAACGCGGCCACGGATCGCCCGGGAGGCGGAGTCGGACTAAAGTCCGACCTACAGGTAGCCAGGTCGTGTAGGTCGGGCTTCAGCCCGACAACCCGTGGAGGTCTCAGCCCAACAACACGGCCAAGGATCGCCTGCGAGGCCGAGTCGGACTGAAGTCCGACCTACAGGCAACAGGTCGAAAGGTGACCAGGGCGCCGTCCGGGCGCCCAACGCAGGTGTCGTTTTGGCCGCAGAGCCAGGTGGCGGCCCAGGATCAGATCCGTCGTAAGAGGACCCTTTTGTGCATCCAGTCTTATTCCACCGCCGCGGCCTGCTCCGCCTCGCCGCGGCCTTCGCCCTGGGCGCCCTGATCGGCGGCGCCCAGGCCGCACCCGAGCCCGCCGCCGACAGCGGCGACGCCGCGCCCGAAAACCGCGTCGTGCGCGAGGGCGTGGCCGTCGAGTTTTCCGTGAGGCCGGCCCATGAGGGCAGCGACACGGTGGTCGCCGCCGACTGGGCCGACGTCAGCTTCCGCATCACCGACGCCGGTACCGGCGAGCCGGTCAAGGGGCGCTACCCGGCGGCCTGGATGGACCTGGCCAAGGCCTGGCAGGCGCGCGGCGAGTCCCCCATGACCTGTCGGGACCGGGTCTCGACCTTCCTGAAGGGCATCGTCGGCGTGCGCCCGATGATCGACCTGAACAGCCATTACCTGCTGGTTATGAATCGCGACGCCTCGATCTCGGTGATCGACCCCGCCGTCGGCATCACCGGCATCACCAACCTCTTCGCCCAGGTGGTGCTGGAGCGGCCCGCGGCGGACTGGGCCAAGACCCGCGACCAGCAACGGCTGTTCGTCACCATGCCTCTGGCCGGCAAGGTGGCGGTGGTCGATTTGGAGCTCTTCAAGGTATCCGCCGCGGTGGACGCCGGCGAGAAGCCCACGCGGGCCGCGCTGCAGAACGACGAGCGTTACCTCTGGGTGGGCAACAACGCCAGCCGGGCGGAGGACAGCGGGGTCAGCGTGATCGACACCGCGAGCCTGGAACGGGTGGCGTTCATCCCGACGGGCGCGGGGCACCACGAGATCGCCCTCTCCGACGACGACGCTCACGCCTTCGTCACCAACCGGGATTCGGGCACCGTCTCGGTGATCGACGTGCGGACGCTCGCCAAGGTCAAGGACCTCGAGACCGGACCCGTGCCCATCGCCCTGGCCCTCTCACCCCTGAGCAAGGCGCTCTACGTGGCCGACGGCAAGGCCGGGACCATCAGCATCATCGACCCGGCGGGCCTGGAGATCCGCGGACGCATCGAGGCCCAGCCCGGCCTGGGGCCCCTGCGCTTCTCCCCCGACGGGCGCTGGGGGGTGGTGGTGAATCCGGTCCAGAATGCCGTCCATGTGATCGATGCCTCCACCGACAGGCTGGTGCACACCGTCCCCGTTGGTAGCCAGCCCTATCAGGTGAGCTTCACCCGGCAGTATGCCTACATCCGCTCCCTGGGCTCCGAGCAGGTGGGCCTGATCGCGCTGGGGGGCCTGGACGACGCGGGCGTCCCGCCCGTGACCTACTTCCCCGCCGGACAAGGGGCGCCGGGCCGGGCGCGGGACGTGTCCATCGCCGACAGCATCATCCCGTCGGCCAAGGAGGCCGCCGCCTATGTGGTGAACCAGGCCGAGGGCACCGTCTACTACTACATGGAGGGGATGAACGCCCCCATGGGGTCCTTCCGCAACTATGGGCACGAGGCACGGGCCATCGAGATCGCGGACCGCAGCCTGCGCGAGCGCGAGCCGGGGGTCTATACGGGGCGGGTGAAGATTCCGGTCGAGGGCACCTATGATGTGGCCTTCGTCATGGACACCCCGCGCTTCGTCCACTGCTTCAGCGCGCCGGTGGCACCCAACCCGCAGGTGCGGCAGGCCGCGGGCCCCATGGGCGTGGAGTTCCAGATCGCGCAGCGGATGGTCCCCGTCGGCGGCAGCGTCCCGGTGCGCTTCAGGCTCACAGATCCGGTCATGGGTCAACCCCTGACCGACCTCTCGGACGTGACCCTGCTCTACTACGCCTCGGACGGGCGTGACCGCACGGTGGTGCCCGCCACGGCGGTGGGCCCGGGTGAATACGAGGCCACCGTCACCGTGCGCGCGAGCGCCACCTATTACCTGTTCGTAGGTGCCGCCTCCCAAGGCGCCAACTACACCGACCTGCCCTACGCGACCCTGCTCGGGGTCGCGCCGGCCGCCCCCGCTCCGCCGGTTGGAGCGGCACAGGGGGAGAAGCAACCATGAGCAGGCCCGGACTCAGAGTCGTCATCTCGGCCTGCCTGATCCTCCTGTGGGCAGGGGCCTCGGCGCAGGGGATCTATCCGGGCGTGGCCGTGCGGGTCAATGGGGTCGAGATCAGCTATGAGCGCTTCCATCACGCCTACGAGGAGCACCTGACCCAGAACAACGTCAACATCGTCACCACGCGCGACCCCCAGAAGCTGGCCCAGCTTCGCCGGGAGGCCATGGACCTGATGATCGACCAGGAGCTGGTCTGGCAGGCGGCGGAGAAGCAGGGCATCGCCGCTTCGCCCGAGGAGGTCGATGAGGCCGTGAAGGCGATGGAGTCGGCCTTTCCGAGCCCCGAGGAATTCACCCGCCGGCTGGAGACCGAAGGCTTCACCCTGGACAGCTACCGGGCACATCTGGCCCACGCGATCGCCGCCGACCGCTACATGGAGGGGATCAGGGCCCAGGTGGCGACGGTGAGCGACGCGGACCTGGAGGCCTTCTATCGCGACAACCCCCTGCGGCTGACGCTGCCCGAGGAGGTGCGGGCGCGCCACATCCTGTTGACCTGGAAGCCGTTGGGCAAGCCGGACGATCGGGCGGCCCTGCGCGAGCAGATGGGCGAGATCCTGAAGCAGGCGCGTGAGGGCACGGACTTCGCCGAGCTGGCCAAGGCCCGCTCCGAGGACTCGAGCGCCGAGAACGGCGGGGACCTGGGGTTCTTCCACCGCGGGGAGATGGTCGCGGACTTCGAGGCGGCGGCCTTCGCCCTCCAGCCGGGGGAGATCTCGGATCTGGTCGAGACGCCCTACGGGGTCCATATCATCAAGATGGAGGAGCGACGGCCGCCCAAGCTGCTGCCTCTGGACGAGGTGCGCGAGCGGCTGCGGGACTATCTGCGCGGGGAGCGGTCGAACGAGGCGGTGAACGCCGAGCTGGCGCGCCTGCGGGAGGCGGCGACGATCGAGATCCTGATCCCACTGTGACCCGCGACCTGTAGGTC
>JBLMWY010000206.1:0-2952 GCA_050257475.1 Bdellovibrio bacteriovorus | reverse complement strand
GACGATTGTGTCGGATTGCCCGATCTGAGTCCCGCGACCCTCCATCGAGGCAAACCAGTGGGGTCCCAAGATCCCGGTTGTGGAGGCCACCTGGAGTCGACCGGGGAGGGGATTCTACGGGTCGCGGTCGGGGCGCCGCTCGCGGCCCTGTTCGATTATCTCCCTCCCCTCGGCCCGGAGGGGACCGACGCGGCCCGACCGATACCCGGGGAGCGTGTCTTGGTCCCCTTCGGTCGGGGTCAGCGGGTCGGGGTCCTGGTGGAGCTGGTCAGCCGGACCAACCAGGAGCCGGGACGTCTCAAGCGGGTGCTGCGGCGGCTCGACCGCGAGCCCTTGCTCGCTGCGGAGGATCTGGACCTGATCCGCTGGGCCGCGGCCTACTACCAGCAGCCTCTGGGTGAGGCCCTCTTGAGCTCCCTGCCCGCCCGGCTGCGGCGCCCTGGGGGGACCCTCGATGACCGGGTGCCGGGTCTGCGGGTGACCGCGGCTGGACTCGCCCCGGAGCCCGGGGCCTTGGCTCGGGCCCCGCGCCAGCAGCGCCTGCTCGGGTTGCTGAGAGGCCACCCAGAAGGGCTTCCGGCGAGCATCGTCGCGGATCTTTTGGGCCCCTGCGCCGCGCCTCTTCGGGAGCTGCGAGCCAAGGGGCTGGTGGAGACCTGTCGACTGGACCCGGGTCTGCCGGAGACCCAGCGGGGTGAGCCGCCGGAGGGCCCGCTCCTGAACGAGGACCAGGCCCGGGCCGTGGATGCCGTGCGCCGGGCCCTGGGCGGGTTCACTCCCTTCCTGCTCGAGGGGGTTACGGGAAGCGGCAAGACCGAGGTCTATATCCACCTGATTCGGGCCGCGATTGCGGCAGGTCGCCAGGCGCTGGTCCTGGTCCCGGAGATCGGGCTCACGCCCCAGCTACGCGATCGCCTGAGCCAGCGCCTGCCGGGACCCATGGCGGTCCTCCATTCGGCCCTGGACGAGGGAGAGCGGGAACGGGCCTGGCACCGGGCGGCCAGCGGCCGTGCCCACCTGGTCCTGGGTACCCGCTCCGCCTGTTTCGTGCCCCTGCCCCGGCTGGGGC
Source organism: Bdellovibrio bacteriovorus (assembly GCA_050257475.1). Lineage (GTDB taxonomy): Bacteria > Pseudomonadota > Gammaproteobacteria > Chromatiales > Chromatiaceae > Thiodictyon. The sequence goes on along the minus strand of JBLMWY010000206.1, from coordinate 1,883 downwards.
TCATCCTGGTGGACGAGGAGCACGACGCCTCCCTCAAGCAGCAGGACGGTTTCCGCTACTCCGCGCGCGACCTTGCCGTGCGCCGCGCCCAGCAGCGGGGCTGCCCGGTGGTGCTGGGCTCCGCCACGCCATCGCTCGAGACCTTCCAGAACGCCCGTCGTGGGCGCTACCGCTGGCTGCGCCTGCCGCGCCGGGCAGGTGGCGCCAAGGACCCCGTCCTCGCCCTCATCGATATTCGGGGTCAGCCCTTGAGCGCTGGACTTTCGCCCCTGCTGCGGGAGCATGTGGCGGCCCAGGTCGGGGCGGGAAACCAGGTCCTTCTATTCCTCAACCGGCGGGGCTTCGCGCCCGTGCAGACCTGCCACGATTGCGGATGGGTGGCGGTTTGTCCTCATTGTGATGCCCGCCTCACCCTGCACCTCGGGCTAAGGCGCCTGTGGTGCCATCACTGCGGCTGGTTTCGCCCCGCCCCCGGCACCTGTCCCGAGTGCGGTAGCGGGGACCTGCGCACCCTGGGGCTCGGTACCGAACGCCTGGAGGACGAGCTCGCGGGGCTCTTTCCGGGGGTGCCCCTGGCACGCGTCGATCGCGACAGCACCCGGCGCAAGGGGGAGCTGGACCGGCTGCTCGCGGCCGCCCGGCGAGGGGAGGTCCTGATCCTGCTCGGCACCCAGATGCTGGCCAAGGGGCACGACTTTCCCGGCGTCACCCTGGTGGGCATCCTGGACCTGGACCAGTCGCTCTACGCGGCAGACTTCCGGGCCCCCGAGCGCACCGCCCAGCTCATCGTCCAGGTGGCTGGGCGGGCGGGCCGGGCGGACCGCCCCGGCCGGGTGATACTGCAGACCCGGCACCCGCGTCACCCCCTGCTGCAGTCGTTGCTGCGGGAGGGATACCCTGGGTTCGCCGAGGTGGCCCTGGCCGAGCGCGCGGCGGCCCACCTGCCGCCCTTCAGCCACCTGGCCCTGCTGCGGGCGGATGCGCCCGCGCCGGAGCCTCCCCTGGACTTCCTGCGGCGGGCGCGGGCGCTCGCCGAGTCGTGGTCCCGCGGGCAGGTCCAGCTCCTGGGCCCGGCACCCGCCCCCATGGAGCGGCGAGCCGGGCGCCATCGGGCTCAGCTCCTGGTGGAGTCGAGGGAGCGCCTGGTCCTCCAGCGCTTCCTGGATCCCTGGGTCAGCGCGCTGCGGGGGCTGCCCCGGTCGGGGGGGCTGCGCTGGTCCGTCGACGTCGATCCCCTTGATCTTCTGTGACCCGGGTGTGAACCAGGTCCGCTGCCCGGCGTGCGCCGAATCGGGTATGCTTCCGCCCGCCACGCCCGGTCATCCCGACCGCCTCGGCGTCTCCCCAGTCCCCGTCGCCCATGAAGCAACAGATCACCGACCTCGTGCGCGCCGCTCTGGCGCGTCTTGCCGCCGAGGGGGCCGTGCCCGAGCTCCCGGAAGGCCTCAAGGAGCCCCAGGTGGAGCGCTCCAGGGACAGCGCCCACGGTGACTTCGCGACCAATCTGGCCCTGGCCTTGGCAAAGGCCGCGGGGGCCCGACCCCGAGACCTGGCGTCACGGCTGGTAGCCGCCCTGCCCGAGTCGCCCCTGGTGGAGCGGGTGGAGATTGCCGGGCCCGGTTTCATCAATTTCTATCTCTCCGAGTCCGCGTACCGCGGTGTAGTCCCCGCCATCCTGAAGGCCGGCCACGACTTCGGGCGCTCCAAGCTGGGGGCGGGCCGGCGGGTCCAGGTCGAGTTCGTCTCCGCCAACCCCACCGGTCCGCTGCACGTGGGGCACGGGCGGGGAGCGGCCTATGGGGCCGTGGTGGCAGACCTCTTGGCGGCGGTGGGCTTTGATGTCCACCGGGAGTATTACGTCAACGACGCCGGCCGCCAGATGG
>JBLMWY010000205.1:0-13150 GCA_050257475.1 Bdellovibrio bacteriovorus | reverse complement strand
CCCTGATCGGGATTGGCGGCGGGCGCCAAGTATGTGCCGGGGGCGGCCCCGAGGGCAATCGGACCGCGCCCGCAACGGCCCGCCGGGGCAGCCATCAGGACACGGGGTCTCCCAGCGCGCCCGCCCGCCCCACCGCCGCGGCGAGGCGAGCTCGGATGCGCAGCCCCATCAGATCGGTATCTTGTCTCGGCAGGGCTCCTCCCGAGGAACAGGCAGCTCCGGCTCCCAGCCACCGTCGCCCTGATAGAGGCTGTAGGAGTGTGGTGTCCGGGGACCGCCCGTCTCCCGCTCGGCCCACCGAAGGCACCCATGGCGTTCCTGGCAGCGGTTGTCGTGGCAGCGGCAGATCTCGTCAAGCACGGTCTTCTCCTCTTCGCGGGACCGATCGCGTTCCTTATACCCGCGATCCCGGCCGCTGGGGGCCAACCGGCGCACAGTTCAACCACAACGTGACACACCGGATTCATAGATTCGGCTAAGGCACTGCCCAGTATCGATCTAGCGCCCCACGGGAGACCCTTACTCGACGCTCCAGCCTGAGGAATCCGGCACGAGCCGGGGGGTTGAGGCTCAGCCGTGAGAGCTGGCTCGGGCACGACTCGCCGGGCGACGCCGTGAATACATTCCTGTCGGCGACGCGGTGCTGTTCCTGGCCCCAGGGGTACCGTCAAACCGCACGCCAGCCTCCCCGGCTGAGTCTCGACAGCAATACCCAAATGGAAAAGCCCGGCCAAAAGGGCCGGGCTCTCCTCTTCGCGCCCCGGCACTTCCGGGGTGGGCCGAGCAATCAGCGCATCAATAGCGCCGACCGCCACCGCCGTGGGAGGGACGGTCGCTCCGCGGCTTGGCCTGATTGACGGTGATGTTGCGGCCCTTCATGGCGCTACCGTTCAGGCCCTTGATGGCCGCATCGGCCTGGGAGTTGTTTGCCATCTCCACGAAGCCGAATCCCTTGGAGTCGCCGGTGAACTTGTCGCTGATGAGCTGCACGCTGGACACCTCGCCAAACTGGGCGAAGGTCTCGCGCAGATCGGAATCGGTGACGCTATAGGGAAGGTTGCCCACGTAGATATTCATTGCTGTCTCACTTTAGAAAGATCGTGCATTGGAATCACTTGACACTATCGAAAAAGACCAAGCACGAAAATTCTCTCGACAGCGGAGCACCCTTGGCAGGGCGCGGGAGGCAGGGACTACGGGATTCGCGGAAAATCGGCGGGATTTCATCGAATTCGGCAGACGCCAGACTCCGATCAACCGACTCTGATTCTCTGATCCAGATCGAGCAATCGGCGGCCTCTCTGGGCGCGCACAGTAACAGGTTTCTTCCCAGAGGGTACGGAAATTTTTTGCCACGCCCCTTGGGATTCGCTCAGTCACCCTGGACGTCGCCACCCCCGTGCCTGCGCCCCACAAGGGCCGCCGTCGCGGCACTCATCGGGCCTTCTTGCTGGCTACAGAGCGCGCGCTCTTACCCGTGGCGTTTCGGAGATTGAAGTCAGCGGCGCAGCTCTCCGCGTAGTCCGACACCTGTTCGGGAGTACCGCGATGGTAGCCGGTGATCCGCGCGGGACCGCTCGCCAGCACGTAGCGGTACCAGTCGCCCTCCTGGCCGCCATCCGGCCCTTCCACCTTTTCGACGGAGGCGACCTCGAAATGACGCTTGAGCAGGGGGCCAGGCGTCTCGTCATCCCGAATCGGGGTATTTGCCGCGGGTCGAGGACTAGTTGAGGGATTCGTGCCCATGGAGGCCTCCGCGTGATCACCTGGTTGAAGTGGCTTCCCGCAGCGACGCCGACGGGCCCAGAGCTGACATGCCTTTGAACATAGAATATTGGGGCATTTTCCAGCAATGCCAGGACAGGCCGCGATTGAGTAAGGCGTTACGTGTCGGGCCCCTGCCGCCGGGGCTCGGGTACGGCTTGACGGGGCCTTCGGGGCCAGGAATTGCCCCGTGGAGCCTACAGGGTTGCATTCACGGCGTGCCCCGGTGAGCGGTGCCCGAGCCAGTTCTCATCGCTGAGCTTCAACGCTCACGTTCAGGAGTCCGCGGCAAGGGTCGGTCCCGCCGGACCGGGCGATCGACCTTGGGAGGGATCCGGCTGCGGCGTCGCGCGGAATAGGTCCGAGCGCGCCGCCTGGCTCACGGCCACGACGGCCGGATGGCGCAGGTGCCGCTCGGCGGAGATCGCGTAGTAGCGCTCGCGCACTACGTCGGTGGCGCCGATGGGCTCGACGCCATACTGCGCGGCGATCTCCGCATCGATCACGCTCGGCGACATGAAGACACCCACCCCGGCCTGCCCGAAGGCCTGCATCAGGGCCCGATCCTCGAACTCGCCGACGATCCGCGGCTGGACGCCGAGATGGTCCAGCCAGTGCATCAGGCTCCCCCTCAGAGCCGTGTTCTGGGCCGGGACCAGCAGAGGGGCATCGTCTAACGACTGGGGGAAGCCATCCCGATAGCGGTCGGCGAGCGTCCGCGCGGCAAAGAAGGTGATGCCGCAGTCCCCGAGCGGATGGTTGAAGGCGCGCACCTTCAACCCCCCGCCCAGCGGGGTATCGGCCAGGACCATGTCCAGCTTGTGCACGGCGATGTCCGCGAGCAGCGCGTCCAGCTTTCCCTCCCGGCACAGGATGCGCACCGGCTCCTGGATTCGCAGGGCGGGCTCCAGCAGCCGATAGGCGACCATCTTGGGCACCACGTCCACCACCCCAACGGAGAACGGCAAGGGCCGGCCGGTGCTCCGGCCCTTCAGCGCCTCGCCCATCTCCGCCCCCAGACGGAAGATCTCGTCCGCGAAGGACAGGGCCAGGCGTCCCGCGTCGGTCAGCACCAGGTTGCGCCCCGAGCGGCTGAACAGACGCACTCCCAGGCTCCCCTCCAAAACCCTCAACTGGCTGCTGATGGTCTGGGGCGTGAGGTGCAGCACCTCCGCCGCCCGGGCCACCCCGCCCTCCCGCGCCACGGTCCAAAAGTAAAAGAGATGGTTGTAGCTGGTGCCCCGCACGGCTGGCCCCGTTTCGATAATATTGGATAATCGCCAAAAGACGTTCGAATTATATTTCTACGCGCCCGCCCCTACACTGGTGCATGTGACGCGGTCGGGTCCTCAAGGACCTCCGCGAGCCGGGGGACCGCCAGATCGATCATCGGGAAGCCCCCGGGTCTGGCCCATCCCCCGACACCCAACACCAACCGACGAGGCACGCACCCATGAATACGGACGAACGTAACCTGATCGAGGGGCTCTTCCAGCGTCTGCGTCAAGCGGAGACCCAGAGCGGACCCCGAGACGCCGAGGCCGAGGCGCTGATCCAGGGTCTCATGGCTCAGCAACCCGCCGCGCCCTACCTGCTCTCCCAGGTGGTGCTGGTGCAGGAGCAGGCCCTTCAGAACCTCCAGGGCCGGGTTGAGCAGCTCGAGCGAGACCTGGCCGAGCGCCCGCAAGGCGGCGGCTTCCTGGGCGGGCTCTTCGGAGGCCGGAGCCAGGCCAGCCAGCCGTCCATGCCTTCGCGCACCCCGCCGGCCACTGGCAACCTCTGGGATCAGAGCCGCTTCGCCAGTCAGGGCGCCAGCGCGATGCGACCCGGCATGCAGCCGGGGGCCCAGGGTGGCGGCTTCATGGCCGGGGCCCTCCAGACCGCCATGGGGGTCGCGGGCGGCGTGCTGCTCGGCAATGCCATCGCGGGACTCTTCGCGGGCGATGCCCAAGCGGCCGAGACCCCAGCCGAGCCCGCGGCCGCCGCCCCCGAGGAGCCCGAGGCCGGCATGGAGGAGGAGGCCGGTGGCGGCTTCTTCGATGGCTTCTTCGGTGGAGAAGACGACGAGGGGTTCTGATTGCTCCCCGGGCGGGGCGCCCGCCCCGCTTGGGTCCTCCCGCAATTCCGGTCCTTCGGGTCATGTCGGGGGCGATGACCATCGGTGGCCCCACAGCCGCTGGGCGCCTTGCAGGCACATCTTGGAGTCGATGAGGGGTGCCTTCGGGTGACGACCCAGGATCCCGCCCCCCGCTGGACGCGGCCGCGGGGGAGCGGGTGCCTCATTTCGATGACCCTGGTCATGGACAGGCCCCGGGGTAACACGGGCATTCTGATCCTGGAGGCCATCCACGCATCCGCGCCGAGGGGGTGGATGCGGACAACAGAGCGGACCACATTGCCGACGGCCCGCCGCTCCGACGTTACCGCTTTCAGGCTTGGGGACGGGACTCGCCATGGCGCCTTGGCACGCATTGGATCTCCCGGCGGCTTTCGCCGAGCTCGACAGCCGCCCCGAGGGCCTAACCTCGCAGGAGGCGAGACAGCGCCTGGACCACTACGGCCCCAATGTCCTCGAACGCGTCCGGGCCGACGGGCCCCTGAGGATCCTCTGGCGCCAGATCGACAACCCCCTGATCTGGGTCCTCCTCGCCTCCGCCGTCGTCGCCGTGGCGATCGGCAAAGTCACCGACGGCCTCGTGGTCCTGGCCGTGGTGGTGCTTAACAGCCTCATCGGATTCATCCAGGAGTACCGCGCCAGCCGCGCCATCGAGGCCCTGCGGGGGATGGTCCCCGAATACGCGAGCGTGCTGCGGGACGGTGGACGGCACCGGCTTCCGGTCGCCGATCTGGTCCCGGGGGACCTGGTCCTGCTGGCCTCGGGGGACAAGGTCCCGGCGGATCTCCGGCTGGCGGCGGTCAAGGGCCTGCGCGTCGACGAGGCGGCCTTGACCGGTGAGTCCCTGCCCGTGGGGAAGGGGTTGGATCCCGTAGCGTCGGACGCGGCGATTGGCGACCGCTTGTCCATGGCCTTCGGTGGGACCCTGGTGACCTCTGGGACCGGTACCGGGTTGGTGGTGGCGACAGGAGCCCAGACAGAGCTCGGGCGCATCTCCATCCTGCTCCAGGAAGCGACCCCCTTGGAGACACCCTTGACCCGGGCCCTAGCCACCCTGGGCAAGACCATCGCGGTGACCATCGTCGCCGTCTCCGCGGTCATCCTCAGCATCGGAGTGCTGCGCGCCACCGGCGCGGGCCTACCCCTGGCCGAGTCCCTGCGCGAGACCCTGATCTTTGCCATCGCCTTGGCCGTGGGCGCCATCCCGGAGGGGTTACCGGCCATCGTGACCATCTCGCTGGCTATCGGTGTGCAACGGATGGCGAGGCGCCACGCCATCATCCGCAGGCTCCCGGCGGTGGAGACCCTGGGCTCCACCACCGTCATCTGCACCGACAAGACCGGCACCCTCACCCGCAACGAGCAGACGGTGGTGGAGGTCTGGACCCCGGCGGGCGGGTCCTGCCGGGTGGAGGGTGTCGGCTATGCGCCGGAGGGCGGATTCCGTCGAGAGGAGGCGACGCTCGGCTCGGCCCCCGAAGATGTGGGCAGGCTGCTGCGCGACGCCGCCCTGTGCAGCGATGCCACACTGCACCGGCGCGACGGACACTGGGTCATTGCCGGTGACCCAACGGAAGGGGCCCTGGTGGTGGCCGCCGAGAAGGCCGGTATCTCGGTCGAGGACGCGCGGCGCCGGCATGCGCGTCTCGACTCAATCCCTTTTGAATCCGAGAACCAGCTCATGGCGACCCTCCATGAGCGGCCAAGAGGCGGCCGGCGGGTGGTCGTCAAGGGAGCGCCCGAGGTCGTGCTGGGCCGCTGCGGCGACGGCCCGGACGGTTTCGATCATGCGGCGTTCCATGCGGAGGTGGAACGTATGGCCACCGCGGGGATGCGGGTGTTGGGTCTGGGGGAGCGCGCCTGGGATGAAACCAGATCCGAGCTGCACCTGGAGGACCTGGCTGCCGGGCTGCGCTTCCTGGGGCTGGTGGGAATGATCGACCCGCCGCGCCCGGAGGCGGTGGCGGCGGTGCGAGCCTGCCAAGCGGCCGGGATCCGGGTCAAGATGATCACCGGAGACCACCGGGCGACCGCCCAGGCGATCGGCGAGCAGCTCGGGCTCGCCCACCAGGGCGAGGCCGTTGCCGGCGCCGCCCTCGACGACCTCCCACCTGGGCGGCTGCGGGGGCTCGCCGAGTCCACCGCCGTGTTCGCCCGGGTGGCGCCGGAGCACAAGCTGCGGCTGGTCAAGGCCCTGCAGGGACAGGGGCACGTCGCGGCCATGACCGGCGACGGCGTCAACGACGCCCCGGCCCTCAAGCAGGCCAACATCGGCGTGGCCATGGGTATCACCGGGACCTCAGTCTCCAAGGAGGCGGCGGACGTGGTCCTCACCGACGACAACTTCGCCACCATCGTCGCCGCCGTCGAGGAGGGTCGGCGCGTCTACGACAACCTGATCAAGAGCCTGGCCTTCGTGCTGCCGACCAACCTGGGTCTCGCCCTGATCCTGATCTACGCGGTGCTCTTCTTCCCCTTTGACCCCCACACGCGCCTGCTCCTGCTGCCCATCGAGCCAACCCAGATCCTGTGGATCAACCTGGTGGCCGCCGTGGCCCTGGCCCTGCCGCTGGCCTTCGAGGCCAAGGAGCTGAACGTGATGCGCCGGCCTCCCCGGGATCCGAAGGCGCCCGTGCTGTCCCGCTTCGTGCTTTGGCGCACCGCTATTGCGGCCCTGATGATGACGGCGGGGGCCGTCGGGGTCTTCCTCTGGAAGTACGGCCACCACCTGGAGTCGGACCGGGCCCAGCCCCTGGCCCTGGCGGAAGCCCAGACCCTGGCGGTGACGACGGTGATCCTGTTCCAGGTCTTCTATTTGCAGAAGAGCCGCTCCCTGCGGGACCCGGTGTGGCGGATCGGACTCTTCAGCAACCCCGCGGTCTATATCGGGGTCACCACCGTCCTGGTGGTGCAGACCGCCTTCATCTATCTACCCCCATTGCAGGCAGTGTTCGGCAGCGCGCCGCTGGCCGGGACCGATCTGGCGGTCGCGGCCCTGGTGGGCTTCCTGATCGTGCCAGTGGTGGCGCTGGAGAAATGGCTGCTCCGGCGCCTGGCCGGAGGTCCCCTGCCCGATTGATCGACGCGATCGGAGCGCTCCCAGGGCCAGTGCGCCGCTTGCCCGAGATCGCGGCGGGAAGAGGCGGTGTAGAATCAAGGCCGCCCAAACCAGCGGGCAGGGTCGCCCCGTCCCTGCCGAGCCACCGACCGGAAGCCCAACCCCATGACCGACGCGACCCAACGCGAGCAGGAACGGATCAAGAGCGTCGCCCGGCTGCTGCATCAGGGCTGCCGGCCGCTTAAGGTTCTGAGCGCTTTGGCCTGGCCCCCCGAGGTCAAGACCACCTTCCTGGACGGCGGCAGTCAGGAGCTGCCCCGGGTCAGCTACCCGGCCTTCGACCCCACGCCGACCATCGAGGCGGTGCGTGAGGCACGGCGCCTCATCGTGCCCGTCACCACCATCGATCTTTGGTTCGATCAGCAGGCCCAGGCCATCGAGCTCGCGGCGCGGATGCTCGCCGCGGCGGGCACCCCGGCCTTCTTCGACCACGCCCGTCAGCTCTACGGCGAGCCCACGGCGCCGCTCCGCTACCTGCCGGTTACGCCGATCCAGCTTGCACACACCGTCCAGGAGACCATCGCCCAGCTTGCGCAGATCCACTTCGACCTGGCCCCGCCGGCCTATCACTCCGCCACCGAGGTCGCCAAGCGGCTCAAGGTCGCGGTCAAGGAGCACTTCGGCGACCAGGCCCCGAGCGTCGACCTGGTGGACCAGCTCTCGGCCAATGCGCTCGCCACCTCCAAGGCGATCCGGGTGCGCCGCGACGCCCGCTTCACCGACCGGGACTTCATCCAGCTCCTGCACCACGAGGCCCATATCCACGTGGCGACCTCCATCAACGGCAAGGCCCAGACAGACCTGCCGATCCTTGGCGACGCCCACCCGGGCACCACCCGCACCCAGGAGGGGCTCGCGGTCTTCGCCGAGCTGGTCAGCGGGTCCATCGAGCTCGACCGCCTGCGCCGGCTCGCCGACCGGGTCATCACCATCCAGATGGCGATCGATGGGGCCGACTTTCTGGACGTCTACCGCTACTACCTGGAGAAAACCAGTCAACCAGACCAGTCCTTCGAGAGTGCCCGCCGGGTGTTCCGGGGTGGGGTCATTACCGGCGGCGCACCCTTCACCAAGGACGTTGTTTATCTGACCGGCCTGCTCTCGGTGAACTACTTTATCCGCGCCTGCTTCGCCGCCGGGCGCGCGGACGCCATCCACCTCCTGTTCTGCGGAAAGCTCGACCTCTTCGCCGTCCCGGCGCTGTGCGAGCTCTATGCGCTGGGCCTGTGCCGTCCCCCACGCTTCCTGCCGCCCTGGATCAGCGACCCGCGCTACCTGTTGGCCACCCTCACCTTCTCTACCTTTGCCAATCGCCACGACCTGGAGCCCCTGGTCCAGGTCGCGACCAAGTTGCTGGACAGCGCCCCCGTGGTTCGGATGCCGGCGAACGAATCGCCCTGAGCTCCGATAAAGTGCCTTTCAGGGCCCTCCGATGGCGTCGCTCTGGGGACCCAAGGTCGTCTCGATGTCGACCCGGCGCAGGCTCGCCTTACGGTCATACCGAGATCGTCGCTGGCGGAGCCAAACCGGCTTCCGGAGACCGGGGCCCGCTGCTCATCAGCAGGGCATAGTCGCGGCAGGTGCCGCTCTTGAGTCTCAGGGTCTCCCTCGGCCGCCGGGTCCCAAAGGCCGCCCGGGATCGGCAAAAAGGCCGGGGCCTTGGCCCGAGCGCTGGGGCACGACGAAGTTGGGGGACCGACCCGAGCGCCCAATCGGGGGCAGAATCCGAGCTGGCCCTGCTTCTGTTTGTCGTCGGGCTGATCAGGAGGGGCTGAGCCTCCATCGCCCGAGCGAGTCCGTCGGGAAGCGCCGGTTTATTGCGCCTCCCGTGCGGACCAAGGACGACCCGCCATTTTCGGGGGCCTTAGGCGATTTCTGTCAAACCATGCACCATAGCGCTCGTCTTTTCGCCCGCCTTCCGCGTCGCGCCGACAGTCACATAGCCCGGCTATGCTCTTATCGGCACTCCTTGGAGGCAGACGAAAATCCTTCGCGATCTGGTACATGATTCTCCGGCAATCGCCTTAATCGCTTGAGAATGGAGCGTCCCGAGACTCGCGCGTCTCGGGATGCGAGCTGATCGAATGCTAGGACGGCATTTTCTCAGCATCTCCTGGGGAGCGGCATATGCCGCTCCTCCACCCGTCCCGCCTGCTGATCCACCGCATTCGCCGACTCCGCCGTTCGAGGGTCCCCCGCCGCACCTGCGCCGTACCTACGGCAGGTGGGCCCCGCAGGGAGGTCATCCAATGCCGATTCAGGTGACCTGAACCGCGATCCGCTTCGCGGGGAACCAGGTCGGCAGTCTCCGCCTCCAGTCTTGGGTCCTCGCCTCAATCGATGCGGCACGCGGGTGCCCCTCATGGACTGGGCTGTGCCGCTCAATCGCCGCGGAAGACCTCAGGGCGTAGAATCCGGCGGGCCTGTTCCACATGGGAGCCCACGCGCGATGTCCACCCGAATCCCTGCCGCCCGGCGGCTGCTTCATGGGGGGCGAGTTTGCTTGCTCGTCTCCGCGACGGCCCTCCTCGCCCTGACCGCCTGCGGCGACAAGCCCGAGACCGCGGTGGCCGTGGGCTCGGCCCCGCCGCCGAGCGTGATCGCGGTGCCGGCCCGGGTAGAGGCGATCGAGGACGAGTCCACCTTCGTCGGGCGCGTGGCGGCCGTGGACAAGGTCGAGCTGCGGGCCCGGGTGCCGGGCTTCCTCAAGCGCCGGGACTTCACCGAGGGTCAGGATGTCAAGGCCGGGGACTTGCTGTTCGAGATCGAGCCCGACCAGTATCAGGCCGTTGTGCAGCAGCGGGAGGCGGACCTCGCCAAGGCCAAGGCGGATCAGCAGAACACCACCGCCCAGCTCCTGCGCGGTCAGGAGCTGCTGAAGGATAAGAACATCGCCCAGGCCAAAGTGGACGAGCTCCAGGCCGCGGACTCCATTGCCAAGGCGTCCATCGAGCAGGCCGAGGCGGCGCTCAACTCCGCCAAGCTCGATCTCGGCTATACGCGGGTTCTGGCCCCAGTTGCCGGGCGCATTGGGCTCGCCAAGTACAGCGTGGGCAACCTGGTGGGGCCGGAGTCGGGGCCGCTGGCGACCCTCATCAGTCACGACCCCATCTACATCCAGTTTCCCCTGACCCAGCGTGAGCTGCTCAACGCCAAGCGGGACGTCCAGGCCGGGGGCGGGGACCCGAGGAACGTGGTCATTCGGGTCCGCCTGCCGGATGGCACCCTCTACGACAAGTCGGGCACCCTCAACTTCGTGGACGTGACCACGGATCCCGGGACCGATACCGTGACCCTACGCGCCGAGCTGCCCAACCCCGACCGCTTTCTGGTGGACGGGCAGTATGTAGGGGTCCTAGTCCAGTCCGGGGAGCCAGCGTCGGCCATCGTCATCCCCCAATCGGCCCTCCAGGTGGACCAGCAGGGCACCTTCGTCCTGATCATCGATGCCGAGGGCAAGGCCCAGGTCCGGCGGGTCCAGACGGCACCCGCCAAGGGATCCCTGGTGGCGGTCAAGTCCGGGCTCATGGAGGGGGAGCTGGTGATCGCCGAGGGCATCCAGAAGGTACGCCCCGGTCAGGTGGTGACGGCGACCCCGCCTCAGGAGGTCAAGGCCCCCGCCGCCTCGGAGGGCCAGGCCGGAGGTGACGGGCGATGATCTCCGACGTCTTCATCGACCGGCCGCGGCTCTCCATCGTCATCTCGGCAGTCCTGACCATCGCGGGCCTGATCGCCATCACCCAGATCCCGGTCGCCCAGTTCCCCGACATAGTCCCGCCCCAGGTCTCGGTGACCGCCGCCTATCCCGGGGCCTCCGCCGCCGTGGTGGAGTCCACCGTGGCCCAGCCCATCGAGTCCAAGGTCAACGGCGTGGACAAGATGCTCTACATGAAGTCGAGCAGCGCCAACGACGGGAGCTATTCGCTCACCGTCACCTTTGATCTCGGCACCGACCCGGACATCAACACGGTCAACGTCCAGAACCGGGTCAATCAGGCCACCGCCCAGCTCCCCGAGGAGGTGAAGCGCCAGGGCCTCACGGTAAAGAAGAAGTCCACCGCCATGCTCCAGGTGGTGGCCCTCTATTCACCCAAGGGCTCCTACGACGCCCTCTTCTTGAGCAACTACGCGACCATCAACCTGGTGGACACCCTGGCCCGGGTGCCGGGGGTGGGAGAGGTCTATCAATTTGGCCCCCTCGATTACAGCATGCGCATCTGGCTCAGCTCCGAGCGCCTGACCGCCCTTGGGCTCACCCCCTCGGACGTGATCGCCGCCATCCAGGGCCAGAACGTCCAGGCGGCGGTGGGACGCATCGGCGCCCAGCCCATGACCCCCGACAGCCAGTTTCAGATCACGCTCCAGACCCAGGGGCGGCTCACCGACACGGCACAGTTCGAGTCCATCGTGGTGCGGGCCAACCCGGACGGCTCCACGGTGCGGGTCCGGGATCTCGGGCGCGTGGAGCTCGGCTCCAAGCAGCGCGACTCCGTGAGCCGGCTGAACGGGGGCGACACCGCCGCCATGGCCATCTATCTGGCGCCGGGGGCTAACGCGGTGGCGGTGGCCGACGGCATCAAGCAGGCCATGGAACGGCTCGCCGAGCGCTTCCCGGATGATCTTGACTATGCGGTGATCTACGACACCACCGAGTTCGTGAAGGCGAGCCTGGAGAAGGTGGTCCACACCCTCTTCGAGGCCTTCGTGCTGGTGATCCTGGTGGTCTTCCTCTTCCTCGGGAGCTGGCGGGCGACCCTGATCCCCCTGATCGCGGTGCCCGTGGCGCTCATCGGCACCTTCGCCTTCCTGCTCATGATCGGCTTCTCGGCCAACACCATCTCGCTCTTGGCGGTGGTGCTCGCCATCGGCATCGTGGTGGACGACGCCATCGTGGTGGTGGAGAACGTGGAGCGCATCATGGAGGAGGACGGGCTCCCGCCCCGGGAGGCCGCGAAGAAGGCCATGGGTCAGATCACGGGGCCCATCCTCGCCATCACCCTGGTGCTCCTTTCGGTCTTCCTGCCCGTGGCCTTCATCCCGGGCATCACCGGCCAGCTCTTCCAGCAGTTCGCGGCGGTGGTGGCCTTCTCCATGCTGATCTCGGCCATCAACGCGCTCACCCTCTCCCCCGCCCTCTGCGCCATCCTGCTCAAGCCCGCCGGTCACCGCCGCGGGATCATGGGGCTGGTAATGCGCGGCATCGACGGGGTGCGGGACGGTTATGCATACGTGGTCGCCCGCCTGGTGCGGGTCTCGCTGCTGGTGCTGGTCCTGGTGGCGGGGGTCGGCGTCGCCACCGGCTGGCTGTTCAAGATCACCCCCACGGGCTTCCTGCCCCAGGAGGACCAGGGGGCCTTCATGGCCGAGATCCAGCTTCCCCAGGGGGCCTCCCTGAACCGCACCCTGCAGGTAACCCAGGAGGTGGAACGGATCGCCCAGGCGGACCCGGCGATCGAGTGGGTGCTGAGCGTTCCCGGATACAGCATCCTGGACGGCGCCGTCCTCTCCAACAGCGCCTTCCTCCTAGGGCGGCTCAAGCCCTTCTCGGAACGCCCCACTCGGGACCTCAAGGTGGATGCGGTCATCGAGCGCCTCGCCGCGCAGACCGCCGCCATCCCCGGGGCCCGGGTCATGCCCTTCAACCTGCCCCCCATCATCGGGCTCGGCACCGGCGGGGGCTTCGAGTACCAGCTCCAGGACCTCCAGGGCCGCCCCCCGGAGGAGCTGGCCGCTGTCATGCGGGCCCTGGTCCTGGCCGCCAATCAGGACCCAGCCCTCGCGCGGGTCTTCGCCACCTGGGCCACCAACAACCCCCAGGTCTTCCTCGACATCGACCGGGAGAAGGCCCAGACGTTAGGGGTGGCGGTCAACGACATCTTCACGGCACTCCAAGCGACCCTGGGCGGCTACTACGTCAACGACTTCAACAAGTTCGGCCGGGTCTGGCAGGTCCAGGTGCAGGGTGAGGAAGGCGACCGCGAGTCCTTCAACGACGTCTACCGGATTCATGTGCGCAACGCCCAGGGGGAGATGGTGCCCCTGCGCGCCCTGATGCGGCCGGAGCTGATCTTGGGGCCCCAGCTTATCCAGCGCTACAACAACTATCGGAGCGTCACCGTCCAGGGTGGACCCGCCCCGGGGCGTAGCTCCGG
>JBLMWY010000204.1:0-9135 GCA_050257475.1 Bdellovibrio bacteriovorus | reverse complement strand
TAGCCCTTCTCCAGCAGCAACTCGGCGAGATAGGCGCCGTCTTGGCCGGTGATGCCGGTGATGATTGCGGTCTTCATGATTAGCCCCCGTACCCTTCATACGCCAATGAGATTTAGAAGGCAACTAACGGCGATCCAAACATTTGGACCTCTTTGTAGTTGGCATTATTGCCGAAGGGTTGCCTAAATTCGCGAAAATAAAAAATCTGAAGTTTCCTGCTTTCATTCAGTTGGTCGCTAAGGAAATGGGATGGACTCCCCCCTCCCTCCACGGCATCGGGTGTGCCAGATTGGAGGTTGGTATCAACCAATCATGAGCGAGAGGGGAGCCCGGATGAACGTTAAGCGAATCGGCCTGGACTTGGCAAAGAACGTCTTTGAGCTCTACGGCGTGGACGAGCACGAGCAACGGGTGCTGAGCAAGAGCGTGCGTCGCGGCAAGCTGCTGGAGACCTTCGCCCGGCTGCCGCCGTGCGTGGTCGGCATGGAGGCCTGCGGCGGAGCCCACCACTGGGCGCGGGCGCTCAGGCGGCTCGGCCACGAGCCGCGGCTGATGGCGCCGCAATTTGTTGCCCCCTATCGCAAGAACGACAAGAACGACCGCAATGACGCCGCGGCGATCTGCGAGGCAGTGGGTCGCCCCAACATGCGCTTCGTGCCGATCAAGGAGGTCGAACAGCAGGCGGTGCTGACCCTGCATCGGGCCCGCGCGCTGCTGATCCGCGAGCGCACCGCCCTGGTCAACCACATCCGCGGCTTGCTCAGCGAGTACGGCCTGGTCATCGCCCAAGGGGTGGCGAAGGTGCGCGCCGCCCTGCCCGAGATCCTCGAGGACGCCGACAATGGCCTGCCGGGGCTGGCGCGGGAGGTGTTCGCCGAGCTCGCCGCACGGCTGCGTGAGTGCGACGCGCGCCTCGGCGAATACGACCGGCGCATTGCCGAACTGGCACGCGCGAGTGAGCCGGCGCAGCGGCTGATGCAGGTCGAAGGCGTCGGCCCCCTGACGGCCACGGCGATCACCGCCACGGTGGGTGATGCCCGGCAGTTTCGCAACGGGCGGCAGTTCGCCGCCTGGGTGGGGCTGGTCGCACGCCAGCGTTCCTCCGGCGGCAAGGCCCGCCACGGGCGCATCACCAAACGCGGTGACGTCTACCTGCGCACCCTGCTCATTCACGGGGCACGGGCGTTGATGCGCCACCTGGCCGGACGCGACGACCGCAAGAGCCGCTGGGCACTGGCCGTGAAGGAGCGGCGCGGGTTCAACAAGGCGGCGGTGGCCCTGGCGGGGAAGCATGCCCGGATCCTGTGGGCCCTGCTGGCGCATGGCAGCGAGTACCAGGTCGCCGGCGCCTAAGCGACGGCGGCGAGCAACAGCGTTTGTTTGACCCAACTCACCAGTGATTGCGAGAAAGGCGGTGTGATGGCATGAGCGGTCGGACCGGCGTCGGGAGACCCTGAAATCAGCGTCGGCCCCCAGAGGCCGGTAAGGAAATGAGGACCCGGCGCGCGGATACCCATCAGGGCCAGAGTCATGAACGCGACTCGTGAACAGGCCGGATACAAGCATGCAGTCAGACCTTCCTGTCACCGATCGTCTTCTTGCAAACCGGGGGGAGTCCATACAAGACCTGATAGGGCCAGATCTGGTCCGCCACCCGGTGATTCCTAACTGAAGAGCAGTGATGGAGATCCGCGATGCCGCCTCCATCTCGGAAGGATCAACGGAGGTGAAACCCATGATCGAACGCCTACCCTATACGGCCGTCACGAGCTCCGGCAACGCCTACGACATTCGCTTCCCGCTGCACCCAGAGACCCGCTCTCCCGAGCGGGTCTCTCACCTGATCAGCTCCACCCTGGAGGCGATCAGCCGGGACCTCGAGTCTGGCTCTTCGATCAGCGACGGAGACGTGCTCCAGGCCCTTTCCATGGCACTCGCGATCCGCGCCCGGCTGGTGGATGCCTCCCCAGGGGCCAGCCTTCGACTCATGCATGAGCTCGTGGATTCCGCCTTCGCGGCGGCCCTCGAGGCTCGCTGCTACCGCGCAGGACGTGCCTGAAGGCAGCACTCGCGGGTGCACGCCAAGACCGACCGCCCCGATGAAACGACGCGATCTGCTCGCCGCTGTCCTGGGTGCCTCTACCCTGGCACCCGTCACGGCCCTGGGGGCCCTGAGTCCCACGCCGCCACAGGGCCGAGGCCCCTTCTACCCGGATCGCCTACCACTGGACCGCGACAATGATCTAGTCCAGGTGGACGGCCACCCCGATCTCGCCCAGGGCGAGATCACGGACCTCAGCGGTCGCGTGCTGGACGCAACCGGCAAGCCCCTGGCCGGGGCCCTGGTCGAGATCTGGCAGTGCGATGCCAACGGTCGCTATCTTCACCGAGGCGATCGGGGTGGGCGTCCGCGAGACCCGGGATTCCAGGGCTACGGGCGCTTCGAGACGGGCCACGACGGGGGCTATCGCTTCCGCACCATCAAGCCGGTCCCCTATCCCGGACGGGCCCCCCACATCCACTTCGCCGTCCGGGCAGCCGGGCACCCCCCACTGGTCACCCAGATGTACGTGGAAGGGGCCCCTGAGAACGCCCGCGACTGGCTGCTCACTGGTATCGCCGACCCGGTCGCCCGCGCCGCCCTGATCGTGCCCTTCCGCCCCTCCCCCTCCGCCACCGCCGCCCTCAGCGCCCGGTTCGATCTGGTGCTATCGGCCTCCTGAGGTCGGGTGACCTCAGGCGGGCGCCAGGGTCGCCCTCACGCCATTACCAGGCGCCCCACAGGCTCCTGGGTCGTCTATGTTTCTTGACAGGGCCCCTGGCCCTCTGCCGTCACCCGGCGAAGAGGCCAGGGCCGAGTCCCCCCTGCGGCCCCAGGCCCGCCGGCAACCCCGCAACGGGCCAGCGACCGCGCCATCAGGAGCCGGTCATCGTGAGCAGTCCCATCGAAACCGTCGCCCCCCTACCCTGGCATCACCTCAGCCCCCAGCTCGCCCTGGAGCGGCTCGGTACCGGCCCCAACGGCCTCAGCGGCGAAGAGGCCCGCCGCCGCCTGACCCAGTTCGGCCCCAATCGCCTCCCGGAGGTAAAGGCCCGCGGACCCCTGGTGCGCTTCCTGGCCCAGTTCCGTAACCTGCTGATCTATGTCTTGCTGATCGCCGCCCTGGTCACCGCCGTCCTGCAGCATTGGATCGACGCCGGGGTCATCCTGGGTGTGGTGGTGGTAAATGCCATCATCGGTTTCATCCAGGAGGGCAAGGCGGAGGACGCGCTCAAGGCCATCCGCGCCATGCTCTCACCGACCGCCACGGCCTGGCGCGACGACCGGTTGGTGACCCTGGACGCGGCGGAGCTGGTGCCCGGTGACCTGGTGCAGCTCCAGCCCGGGGACCGAATCCCGGCGGACCTGCGCCTGATCCGGGCCAAGGGCCTGCAAGTGGACGAGGCGGCCCTGACCGGCGAGTCCGTACCGGTGGAGAAGGCCGTCGCCGCCCTGGCGACCGAGACGCCCCTCGCGGACCGCCGCTGCATGGCCTACTCCGGCACCCTGGTCACCCAGGGCCAGGGTGCCGGGGTGGTGGTGGCCACTGGCCCCGGCACTGAGCTCGGGCGCATCAGCACCCTGGTGGCGGGCGTCGAGAAGCTGACCACCCCCCTCTTGCGCCAGATGGCCCAGTTCGCGCGCTGGCTCACGGCGGCCATCCTGGCCCTGGCCTTTCTGAGCTTCGCCCTGGGCGTCTGGCTGCGGGGCTACACCGCCGATGAGATGTTCCTGGCCTCGGTGGGCCTGGCGGTGGCGGCGATCCCCGAGGGGCTCCCCGCCATCATGACCATCACGCTCGCCATCGGTGTCCAGCGCATGGCGCGGCGCAATGCCATCATCCGGCGTCTACCCGCGGTGGAGACCCTGGGCAGCGTGGCGGTGATCTGCTCGGACAAGACCGGCACCCTGACGCGCAATGAGATGACGCTCACGGCCATCGCCACACCCGGCCTCCAGGTCCGGGTGACCGGCAGCGGCTATGACCCCCATGGGGGCTTCGAGCGGGACGGCACCGCCTATGCGATCCAGCGGGACCCGGTCCTGATGCTGGCCCTGCGCGCGGCCGCCCTGTGCGGCGACACCACCCTGGAGCACCGGGACGGGGACTGGCGGGTGCTCGGGGACCCCATGGAGGGGGCCCTGCAGATCGCCGCCCTCAAGGCGGGAATCGACCCGGAGGCCGAGGCCCGTGACCTCCCCCGCACCGATCTCATCCCCTTCGATGCCGGCTACCGGCTCATGGCCACCCTGCACCACGACCACCAGGGTGGGGCCAGCATCTTCCTCAAGGGCGCCCCCGAGGAGGTGCTGGCGCGCTGCGACGGACACCAGGGGCCGAACGGCAAGGAGCCCCTGGATGCCGAAGCCTGGCACCGGTTGGTGGAGGAGCTCGCCCAGCGGGGCCAACGGGTGCTGGCGGTGGCCATGAAGCCCGGGCACCCCCACGTGCTGGAGCTCGGCTTCGCGGACCTGGGGCGGGACCTCAGCCTGCTGGCCCTCCTCGGGCTCATGGACCCGCCCCGCCCCGAGGCCCAGGCGGCCGTGCGCCGCTGCCGGGAGGCCGGGATCCGGGTGAAGATGATCACTGGCGACCATCGCGCCACCGCCCGCGCCATCGGCGCCCAGATCGGGCTCCAGGCTGGCATTACAGGCAGCGGGTCGACGCTCACGGGCCAGGAGCTGGACGCCCTGGACGACACGGCCCTGGAACGGCGCCTGGGGGAGGTGGACGTCTTCGCCCGGGTGACCCCCGAGCACAAGCTGCGCCTGGTGGAGCGCCTCCAGGCCCAGGGGCTGGTGGTGGCGATGACCGGCGACGGCGTCAACGACGCCCCCGCCCTCAAGCGCGCGGATGTGGGCGTGGCGATGGGGATCAAGGGCACCGAGGCGGCCAAGGAGGCCGCCGAGATGGTGCTCGCGGACGACAACTTCGCCTCCATCACCCACGCGGTGGAGGAGGGCCGCACTGTCTACGACAATCTGAAGAAGGCCATCCTCTTCATCCTGCCCACCAACGGCGGCGAGGCCCTGGTGATGCTAGGGGCGGTGGCCCTCGGCTTCCGACAGCTCCCCCTGACTCCCGTGCAGATCCTGTGGGTCAACATGATCACCGCGGTGACCCTGGCCTTGGCCCTGGCCTTCGAGCCGCCGGAGGCCGGGGTGATGCGCCGTCCCCCCCGCTCACCCCGGGAGCCCCTGCTCTCGCCACTGCTGCTGTGGCGCATCGCCTTCGTCTCCCTGATCCTGATGGTGGGGACCTTCGGGGTCTTCCTGTGGGACCTGGGACGGGGCCTGGGGATCGAGCACGCCCGCACCGCGGCGGTCAACACCCTGGTGGCCTTCGAGATCTTCTATCTCTTCAACTCCCGCTACATCAAGGCCCCGGTGCTCAACCGCCGCGGGCTCCTGGGCAGCCCCTACGTGCTCTCGGCGGTGGGACTCCTGGCGCTGTTCCAGCTCGCCTATACCTACCTGCCCCCCGCCCAGGCACTGTTCGGCAGCGCCGCCATCGACGGCACCACCTGGGTCTGGATCCTGCTGGTGGCAAGCAGCGTGCTGTTCCTGGTGGAGCTGGAGAAGCTCGTGATGCGCTGGCGCTACCCGGGGGAAATGGGGAGCAGCACGGCCTAGGGGGCGGCCGCCGACGGGGGGTCTCCGCGGGATCTACCAGGGACGGTACTCAAGCCCAGGGATCGCCTCCCGGTCGAGCACGGCCGGCAACTGGCGCAGCAGCTCCTGAAGCTCCGCCAGCCCCATGTGACGCCCGTAGGAAGCCTTGGCGGCATCCATCGGCAGCTCGACCCAGAACCGTGCGGCGGCCGGCTCGCACAGGATCTGCAGGACATTGTCCTGGTGATCGATGATGCCGAGATAGTCGTCCTCGGTCTGCAGACGCGGCAGCAACTGCTCACGGATGGCACGGGCGCTCATCTCCAGGGCGCTCGCCGAGGAGATCGATTCACCGGTGCGGTCGAAGAGGTAATAGACTCGATAGTGCATCGTCAGCCGTCATGTGCTGAGGGTCCCAGCGGGGCAATCCAAGCGAAGCGGCCGTCGTGAAGCGATCCGGCGCCCTCTCCGACCCAGCCCCAACATTTGCCGGAGAGGCCGGGGATCTGGGATTATCCCTAGGCCTCCCGCTCCGCCCGTCCCAGGACCCGCTCCGGACTTAGGATCGGTTCAGGAACAACGTGAACGCTGTCGACGCCATAGGCGGCTCATGCCTTGGGATACCTAGGACGCCCTGGATACGTTGTTTCTGAACCTTGACTTAGGCAATCCCCGTGAACCCCCTGAAGCTCAAGCTCCACTGGCAGATCCTGATCGCCCTGGCCCTCGCCGTCCTGGTGGGGCTCGCGGTGGGGCGCGAGACCGGCGTCCTTGGGGTCACCTTCTACTCCATCTTCGACTTCCTGGGCAAACTCTTCCTCAATGCCCTCAAGATGTTGATCGTGCCGCTGATCATCTCCTCCATCATCGTCGGGGTGGCGGGGGTGGGTGGCACCCATGGCCTGGGGCGGCTGGGGGGCAAGACCATCGGCTACTACGCCATGACCAGCCTGCTCGCCATCCTGGTGGGCCTGGTGGCGGTGAACCTGATCCAGCCGGGGGTGGTAGACGGGGACCCCCGGGAGGTCTTTGGCTTCACGGGCGACACCGCCGCGCTGCAGGAGAAGATCGGTAACAAGGATGGCGGCGATGTGGTGGAGGTCTTCCTCCGGATGATCCCCACCAACGTGGTGGAGGCCGCCGCCCAGGGCCAGATGCTCGGGCTTATCTTCTTCAGCCTGCTCTACGGCTTCTTCCTCACCCGCATCACCGAGGACTACGCGGAGGCCCAGTACAACTTTTTCCAGGGGCTCTTCGAGATCATGATGCGCATCACCGATCTCATCATGCGTTTCGCCCCCCTGGGTGTCTTCGCCCTGGTGGCGCGCACCGTCATGGACACCGGGCTCGCCGCCTTCGCACCCCTGGCCCTCTTCGTCCTCACCGTGGTGCTGGCCCTGGGCGTCCACTTCCTGGTGGTGCTACCGCTGCTGCTGTATTTCATCGGCGGGGTCAATCCGCTGCGTCACTATCAGGCCATGGGGGCGGCCCTGCTCACCGCCTTCTCCACGGCCTCCTCTTCCGCCACCCTGCCGGTGACCATGGAGTGCGTGGAAAAGAACGCCGGGGTATCCAACAAGGTGACGAGCTTCGTGCTGCCCCTGGGGGCCACGGTGAACATGGACGGCACCGCCCTCTACGAGTGCGTGGCGGCCCTCTTCATCGCCCAGGCCTACGGCATCGAGCTCTCGCTCGGCACCCAGTTCCTGGTGGTCCTGCTGGCGCTCCTGACCTCCATCGGGGTGGCCGGTATCCCCGCCGCCAGCCTGGTGGCCATCGCCATCATCCTGGGGGCCGTGGGTCTGCCCCTGGAGGGCATCGGGCTTATCCTGGCGGTGGACCGCGTCCTCGACATGCTGCGCACCGCCGTGAACGTCTTCAGCGACTCCTGCGGAGCCGTCATCATCGCCCGCAGCGAGGGGGAAACCGGGGTTCTGGCCGGCGATGGCCCAGGGCGCCGCGGCGCTCGGACAGGATCCGCCACTTGATCGACCTGCACTGCCACATGCTGCCCGGCATCGACGACGGCGCCCGGGATCTCGACACCGCCCTGGGAATGGCCCGCATCGCGTTGGCCGACGGCATCACGCTCAGCGCCTGCACGCCCCACATCTACCCGGGGCTCTATGAGAACGACGCCTTGGGGATCCGCCAAGCGGTGAGCGCCCTCCGCGTGGCCCTCGACGAGGCCGGCATACCGCTTCAGATCACCAGCGGTGCCGACATCCAGGTCGTCCCCGAGCTGCTGGAGCGGCTGCGCTGCGGCGTCTATCCGACGCTGCACGGCTCGCGCTATTTTCTGTTCGAGCCACCCCATCACGCGGTGCCGGCGCGCTTCACGGAATCCATCTTCGACGTATTGGCCAGCGGCTATGTGCCCGTGATCACCCACCCGGAGCGGCTCACCTGGCTGGACGAGGCCCACTACGGCTGGTTCGTCACCGCCGCGCACCAGGGTGCCTGGCTCCAGTTGACCGCAGGCGCCTTGACGGGACGCTTCGGCGGCCGGGCGCGCTATTGGGCGGAGCGGATGCTCGCCGACGGCATCACGCACATCCTGGCGACCGATGCCCATGGCATGGATCGCAGACCACCGCTCCTCGCCGAGGGCCGGGAGCACGCGGCCCGGTGGGTCGGAGCCGAGGAGGCGGAGCGACTGGTGGGTGAGCGCCCCCGGGCGGTCATCGATGACCTCGACCCCAAGGACCTGCGCCCGCCACCTGGAATCGGAGCAAGGCCCAGGGTCGATTGGCGACCGGGGCGACGCCGGGGCTGGATGGCACGCCTGCTCGGCGGCCGTTGAACCCAAATTCGGCAGTCAGTCCCCGAAGAACGCGAAAAGTGTAGGAGGGTTGCTGTGGTCGTATCCTTCACCCATCCGGCGAGGCCAAGGATCACTCAACTAGCTCCTCACGCCTTTTTGTATTCGCGTCTTTCGCGTTCATTCGCGGACCAAATGCTCTTTTCCGGTTGAAGCGCGGCACCATCCCGAGTCCGGGGTCCTAGACCATGGAAGCCTGGTACACCATCCACGCCAAGGCGCGCCAAGAGCGGCTGGCCGCCGAGCATCTCGGCCGCCAGCACTTCAACGCCTATCTGCCCTTGGTCCGCCAGCACAGGCGTCGCCGCGGGGTCTGGCAGCAGGTGACCGAGCCCCTCTTTCCAGGCTACCTGTTCGTGCGGCTGGATCCCGAGCGGGACAACACGGCCCCCATTCGCTCCACGCGTGGGGTCATCGGCCTGGTCCGCTTCGGAGGCCGGCTTCCGCCCGTGCCCGACGGACTCATCGATCAGCTTCTGGCGACTCAGACGGACCCGGATGGGGCCCTGAGCCAGGAGCACCTGTTCCAGGCCGGAGACCGGGTCGAGATCGCCGCCGGCCCCCTCGCGGGGCTTCAGGCCATCTTCCTGGCCCCCACGGGCCAGCAGCGCGCCCAGCTCCTGCTCGACCTCCTGGGCCGCGAGACCCGCGTGGTCCTCTC
>JBLMWY010000203.1:0-5069 GCA_050257475.1 Bdellovibrio bacteriovorus | reverse complement strand
GCCTGGTGGGGCGAGAAGACTCGGGGGTTTCGCGGGGCTGGGCCGGCGCCCAGCGGTCGGGGAGGGCCGCGGCGCTAGGAGGCCGCGGTGTCGAGCAGGGTCTGGACGATCTCTCGAAGCTGCTCCTCGGAGTAAGGCTTCTTGAGGAAGGGCAAGGCCTCGTCGCCGTTGGCCGTGTCCTCCTCCGCCAGACCTGAGTAGCCGCTGGTCAGCAGCACCTTGAGCGCGGGACGCTTCTGCCGCGCCCATTGGCCCAGGGTGCGGCCGTCGATCTCCCCGGGCATGACCACGTCCGTGAATAGGAGGTCGATGCCGGCGTCCTGCTCCAACAGGCGGGCCGCGGAGGCGGCGTTGTCTGCCTCCAGGACGTGACAGCCCAGGTCCGACAGGATCCGCCGTGCCAGCCGGCGCATGCGCCGCTCGTCGTCGACCACCAGCACCGTCGGTAGGCCCTTCGAGGGTCGAGGGATCGCGACCACGCGCTCGGCCTCGACGGCAGCCGCGGCCGCCTCCGGCAGGTAGAGTGAGACGCTGGTGCCCTGCCCCGGGGCGCTCTCGATCCTGAGGTCCCCGCCGGACTGCTGGGCAAACCGCAGGGCCGTGCTCAAACCCAGACCGCTCCCCTTTCCGACTGGCTTGGTGGAGTAAAAGGGCTCGACGGCACGTCGCGCCACCTCGGGCGACATGCCGATCCCGGTGTCGGAGATGCTCACGACCACATAGGACCCTGGGGTCAGGTTAAGGCGCGCCGCCTCCTCACCATCAAGGCGCTCGCGCCGCCCGGCCACCGTCAGGGTGCCGCCCGCCGGCATGGCATCCCGTGCGTTGATGGCCAGGTTGAGGATGACGTTCTCGAGCTGCTGCCGGTCCACCCGCACCGGAAGTGAACCGCCTGAGCGCTGGACTTCCAGGGCGATGCCCTCCCCGGCGACCCGTCGGAGAAAGCGGCCGGTATGCTGGAGGAAGGCATCGACCTCCATCCACTGGGGCTCCAGCGGCTGCTGGCGCGAGAACGAGAGGAGGCGGCGGGTCAGGCTGGCCCCGTCGCGTGCCGCGGACCTCGCGTCGTCGATGATCTCGCCGATCTCGTCGTCAGCCGTATCCTCCAGCCGCTCCTCCAGGACCTGCAGGTTGGTCAGAATGATGGCCAGGAGGTTGTTGAAGTCATGGGCGATGGCCCCCGTGAGCTGTCCAACCACCTCCAACTTCTGTGACTGGACGAGCTGAGACTCCCGCTCCCTGCGCTCGGTGATGTCGGTGAAGGTGACGACGGTTCCTACGATGGTCCCATCCCTGAGCATGGGGTAGGCACTGTAGGCGGCGGGGAAGCTGGTGCCGTCGGCGCGCCACAGGAGCTCGTCGTCCAGCCGCACCGGGGTCCCCTGGCAGCAGGCTCGCAGGATGGAGCAGCCCCCCTGAGGTGACGGGGTCTGGTGTGGGCACCCCCGGTGGATCAGCCCGTGCATCACCTCCCCGAGCAGGTCCCTCTCGTGACGGTAGCCGAGCATGTGCAGCGCGGCACGGTTGACGAAACTGCAGCGCCCGTCCAGGTCCATGCCGAAGATGCCCTCACCGGTGGAGGCCAGGATCAGCGCGAGCTCGTCCTCCCGCCGGCGCAGGTTCAGGCCCGCCGTCACGTCCAGCGCCGAAAGGGCAACGCTCTGATACCCTTCTGTCGGGCTGGGCACCAGCATCGAGAAGATCACGGTGAGGTCCCGGCCATCCGGGGTCCTCACGCTGACACTGCGATTCAGCAAGACCTCTTGGCCCGCCCAGAGGGCGCGGAGCACATCGCAGGCGAGGGTGTGGGTCGCGGGCACCACCTCGTCCCGGAACCAGGCAGCGAGCTGCCGGTCAGAGCGCACCCCGAAGAGCTTGAGGGCCGCGGCGTTCGCCTCCCGGATTCGTGCCGCGCCGAGCAACTGACCCAGCGCCTCGGGATGCTCTGCCAGATGCCGGTCCAGATCGGTCACCCCGGAATCCCGCAGTGTCTGCAGGGCCTTAGCGATCCCGGAGAGGTCCTGCTCCCAGATAGGCACGGGAGCCCCGCGGAAGATGCGCCGGTAGCGCCGCTCCGTCTCGTCCAGGTGCCTGATGATGGGGTTGGTGAGTCGCATGACGAGCACGGTCCCCACGCTGAACAGCACCAGGGCGATCCCGATCACCATGGCGGCCCCCCGCAGGAAGGGGGCGCGGAGGACCGCCAGGTCCACCTTGGCCACCACCCCGGCGCCGAGGGCGTGGACCGGATGGTAGGCCGCCAGGACCCGCTCGCCCCGGTAATCCAGCCCGATCATGCTCCCCGACTGGCCGGAGAGGGCTCGGCGCATGGGCTCCGCCAGCCCGGACTCCCAGGGGATGGGCCCGACCACCTCGGACCCCGTCCCTCCGTGGGTCACGAGAAGGACGATCCCTTCCTCCTGACGCCGTCCAACAACGATCTCGGCGATCTCGCCCTTGGTTGGATAGTGATCGAACGCGGTCTGGATCTGCGACAGGGTGGCCGCCTCGGGCGCACCCGGAACCATGGTTCCGTGCTCCCGATCGAACTTGGCCACCGCATCCATCAGGTGGGCCTGGTCCTCGGCGGCCTGGATGAGATGAGACCGCTCCTGCTCGAAGGCGGTCCGATAGAGCACGGCGATGGCCACCCCGGTGCTGACCGTGACGGCGACCATCATGATGAGGATGAGCCAGAGGATGCGTCTGCTTTCGGTCACCTGGTTCCCTGTCCACTCGCGCGCGCCCTGTGGGCCGATCGCCCCGACACGCCCATGGTGGGGCCTGCGCAGAGTCCCCGCCAGCCCTTTGTGGCTCGACGAGCGATCGTCGTGGCTCGGATCGCGTTAGCACGCGGCGCCTACCAGCGACCTGCTCTGTCTATAATGCAGCGGGGCGTGTCCGCAACCCTCACGTGAGCCAGTCGGCAAGGGGCGCTGAAGGGTGTCTGGTTCCCATTCGATCTTGATTGTCGATGATGATCCGCGGCTGTGCCGCGCCTTGGCGCGCTATTTCAAGCAGGAGGGTTACGAGGCCCGCACCGCCACCAGTGGACAGGAGATGCGGGAGCGGCTGGCGGAGGCCGCACCGAACCTGGTGATCCTCGATCTGGGGCTTCCGGACGAGGACGGCTTCAGCCTGGCGCGGGAGCTTCGGGCGACCTCGAACCTGGCCATCGTGATCCTCACCGGCAAGGCCGACACCACCGACAAGGTCGTCGGGTTGGAGCTCGGGGCCGACGATTACGTCACCAAGCCCTTCAGCGACCGGGAGCTCCTCGCCCGGGTCCGCAGCGTGCTGCGCCGCACCGCCGAGGCCGGGCGGGAGAAGCCTCGGCCTTCAGGCTCCGTCGCCTGTTTCGCCGACTGGCGCCTCGACCTCGAGGCCTATGAGCTCAGCTCCCCCACGGGCGAGCGCATCCCCCTGACCCCACACGAGTTTCAACTCCTCGGCGCGTTCGTTCAGCGCGCCGGCCGGGTGCTCACCCGCGAGGCGATCCTGGATCTCGTGTCCGGGCGCGACTGGTCGCCGGAGGATCGCAGCGTGGATGTGCTGGTGGCCAAGCTGCGCAAGAAGCTCGAGCCGGATCCTCAGGCCCCCCGCGTCATCGAGACCGTCCGCGGAATCGGCTATAAGCTGGTCCCCCAGGTACGCTTCGAGTAGGCCACCCGGGCCGGAGTGCAACGGGATCTTGGGGCCGGGGCTCGATGCCCCCCGCGACGCCCAGGGCTCTGCCCGGGTGATACCCGCAGCCATAACGGGATCCCGGGGAGGACTGGCTCCACCCCATCGGCCGGCAAAGTGCCGCCGCCAGCGAGTCAACAGCGATGGGCCACATCAAGCACTACTTCGAGAGGGACCAGTTCGCCGCCCACAACGCCATCGAGCTGCTCGAGGCCGCCGACGGCCAAGCCAGGGCCAGGATGACGCTGAGTCAGCGCCACTGGAACGCCCTCGGCACCGTGCATGGGGGGGCCCTCTTCACGCTGGCCGACTTCGCCTTCGCCGCCGCGTGCAACTCCCACGGCACCGTGGCGGTGGCGATCAACGGCAGCATCACCTTCCTGAAGGCGGTCTCCACCGGCGTCCTGTACGCCGAGGCCCGCGAGATCGCCAAGACCTTCAAGCTCGGCAGCTACACGGTTACGGTGCGCGACGAGCAGGGTGAGGTCGTCGCCCAGTTCCAGGGCGTGGCCTACCGGAAGAAGGATCCGCTGCCGGACTAGCGCAGGAGTGAAGCGAAGGCGTCAAGAACGACCGCTCGATCCCCCGCGGCATCACCCCGGCGCCGGAGGTGTCGATGCCCGGCTCGGCAGCGCTGTCCTTAAGGCACAGGGCGAGATTCAGCCAGCGAACCAATTGGCATCGCGCCGACTGCGTTTTGACCGGCCAAGTGGCAACGGCTCCCGGGTTGCGGCACCATTGGATCAGGCCGAGGCGGGGCGGGCGGAGGTGACGCGTGGAGGCACTGAAACTCAAGACCCTCGAAGACCTGCTTGGGTCCCCCGAGGAGCGGGTGGAGCTGATCGGCGGCGAGATCGTGCGCCGGCCCATGGCCAGGTGGCGGCACGCCCGCGCCCAAAGCCGGATCGATCGGGGCCTGGCCCCGTTCGATGAGGGGGCAGGACCCGGTGGTTGGTGGATTGCCACCGAGATCAGCGTCGCCTACGAGGCCCACGAATGCCCGTCCCATGACCTCGCCGGCTGGCGCCGGGAACGCCTGCCGCAGCCGCCCGACGGCGTCATTGAGCTCCCGCCGGACTGGGTCTGCGAGATCGTCTCGCCCGGCCACGAGCATAAGGACACCCGCTACCTGCCGCTGCTGCTCGCCCGCCATCGAGTCCCCTTCTACTGGCTGATCTGGCCCGAGGACCGGGCGCTCGTGGCTCACGCCTTGAAGAACGGGGAGTGGCAGGTCATCGCGACGCTCAAGGACCAGGGTCGCGGGCGCATCCCACCGTTCGACGCCATCGAGCTGGACCTCGCCGAGCTTCTCGAGGTCGAGTAGGTCGCGCGCCAGCGCCCCGTCTCCGCGCCGTTTCAAAGGCTTGCCACCGCCCCCGCCGGCG
>JBLMWY010000202.1:0-13499 GCA_050257475.1 Bdellovibrio bacteriovorus | reverse complement strand
TTCCAGGGCGGCTCCTGGCGCGACTTCAGTTGGGCCCAGGTTGGCCGGCTGGCGGCACGCTGGCAGCGCGGGCTTGAGGCGGAGGGCCTCGCGCCCGGCGACCGGGTCGCGGTCAGCCTGCGCAACGGAGTCGACTGGGTCGCCTTCGACCAGGCGGCCTTGGGGCTCGGCCTGGTGGTGGTGCCCCTCTACACCACCGACAGCCCGGACAACCTGATCCACATCCTCGCCGATTCGGGAAGCCGGCTGCTGCTGATCGATGCGAGCGGCCGCTGGTCCACCCTCGCCCAGCGGGGCCCGGCGCTGCCGGCGCTGCAACGGGTGCTCTGCGTCGATGGGCCACGCCCGACGGCCTCCGGTCCCTCCGACGACAAGCGCCTGCGCCCTCTGGCCGACTGGCTCCCACCCGAGGGCGGCACCCCGGTCGACCGGGTCCAGGATCCGCGCGCCCTGGCCACCCTGGTCTACACCTCCGGGACCACGGGCCCACCCAAGGGGGTGATGCTGTCGCACCGCGCCATCCTGTGGGACGCCGAGGCGGTGCAGCGGCGCATCCCCGCCCGGCCCACGGACCTCTTCCTCTCCTTTCTCCCCCTGGCCCATGCCTTCGAGCGCACCGTGGGCTACTACCTACCCATGATGGCCGGGTCCTGCGTGGCCTATGCCCGCTCCGTCGAGCAGCTCCGCCACGATCTGCTGGCGGTGCGGCCCACGGTGCTGTTGTCGGTGCCCCGGGTCTACGACCGCGTCTATCTCGCCATCCAAACCAAGCTCGGCGAGCACAGCGCGCGCCGCCTGCTGTTCGAGGCCGCGGTGGCCATCGGCTGGCGTCGCTTCCAGGCGGCCCAGGGCCGCGCATCCCCACCAGGACCCCTGGGCCGCCTGCTGTGGTCACTGCTGGAGCCGCGCGTGGCCAGACCCGTGATGGACCGTCTCGGCGGGCGGCTGCGGGTCGCGGTGAGCGGCGGCGCCCCCCTGTCACCCGCCGTGGCCCGGCTCTTCCTCGGGCTCGGGCTGCCCCTGACCGAGGGGTATGGGCTCACGGAGGCCGCGCCCGTGGTGAGCGGCGACGCCCCCGCGGACTGCGTGCCGGGCTCCGTGGGACGGGCCTTGCCGGGGATCGAGGTGGCCCTCAGCCCCAAGGGCGAGCTGCTGGTGCGGGCCCCGAGCCTCATGAGCGGCTACTGGGGTCACCCGGAGGCGACCCGCGAGACCATCGATGGGGAGGGCTGGCTTCACACGGGGGACCTGGCGGAGATCGGAGAGGGCGTCATCCGTATCCGTGGCCGGCTCAAGGAGATCCTGGTGACCTCCAGCGGCGAGAAGGTCCCGCCCGCTGACATGGAGCTGGCCCTGACCTTAGACCCGCTGTTCGATCAGGCCCTGGTCGTCGGCGAGGGCCGGCCCTACCTGGCGGCCCTGCTGGTGCTGAACCCCCAGGCCTGGGCCGATCTGGCCGCCGGGCTCGACCTGGACCCTGAGGACCCAGGGGCCCTGGCAAACGGCCGGGTCCTGCAGCGGACGCAGGAACGGGTACGGGCACGGCTCAAGGGCTTTCCGGGCTATGCGCAGGTGAGGGCCATCCACCTCAGCCTCGAGCCCTGGACCATCGAGAACGGACTCCTGACACCGACCCTCAAGGTCAAGCGGGAGCGTCTGGAGTCGCGCTTCGACGCCGCGATCCAGGGCCTGTATCGCCACAGGGCGATCCCCCGCTGAGCCGCCCCCCACCCAAACACATGGGCATCTCCGGAAACCCCCGAGCGCCATCTTAGGAGGCGATCGAAGGGCGAGGCGGCGACATGCAAATCAGTGCGTCATCTGATGAATTTGACGACTGACGGACTCTAGACCACCTTTATCTGTGGAGACGGTGCCGTTTTCCAGTGCTGACAGACCGATCGGTCCGTGCCAAAGACCCAAACAGCCGTCTCCCCGCGCTTGGGGGTCCAGGCCACCCGGTCGGCCGCTTGATGGTCGGTAGCAGGAGGTCTCCCATGACGATCGCAACACGTGTCGAAGGCGTGCTCCGGGACCACGGGGCACACTACAAGCTCATCCCCCATCGCATCAGCGGCTCCACCCACGAGAGCGCCGAGGCGGCCCATGTGCGGGAGGACCACATCGCCAAGGGCGTAGTGGTCAGGGACGACAAGGGTTACGCCATGGCGGTGATCCCGGGCGATACCTGGCTCGACCTGGAGGCCCTGGATGAGGAGACCGGGCGCCACTTCGAGCTGGACGACGAGTCCGACCTCAAGGCCCTGTTCCCGGACTGCGTGCCGGGGGCGGTGCCGCCGCTCGGACCCGCCTATCAGCTCGAGACCTTCATGGACGAGGCCCTGGGCAGTCTCTCGGCGGTCTATTTCGAGTCCGGCGACCATGCCCATCTGGTGCGCGTCAACGGCGAGACCTTCGCCGACCTGATGCGCGGGGTGCGCCACGGGCACTTCGGGCGTTGAGCCCGAGCCCCGGACCCCGCGCCGGCCCTATCCGGCGCGGGGTCTCGTGTCTCAGACCACCGGCACCCGCGGATCGCGTGTAGTCGGGCTTGAGCCCGACCGGGGCGTCGCCAGCCGCGCCACGCATCGCCGTCGGGCTGAAGCCCGACCCACCGAGAGTTTCATCGACCCCTGATCGAAAAGGAGGACGCCATGACCGACATCGTCGCTTTGTTGGGTGACGAGGCCCAGGACCTGCTCGGACACCAGTGCCAGGGCATCCCCAGGGAGATGCTCCATCTCCCAGGTCCCGACTTCGTGGACCGGGTGA
The DNA here is from genome assembly GCA_050257475.1 of Bdellovibrio bacteriovorus. GTDB lineage: Bacteria > Pseudomonadota > Gammaproteobacteria > Chromatiales > Chromatiaceae > Thiodictyon. Next base: position 10,727 of record JBLMWY010000202.1, on the reverse strand, counting down.
TGCTGGACTCGGACCGCAAGCCCGGGGTGCTGCGCGGTTTCTCGACCTTGCTCGGGCATGGACGCCTCAGCGGCACCGGCTATCTCTCCATCCTGCCCGTGGACCAGGGGGTGGAGCACTCGGGCGGGGCCTCCTTCGCCCCCAACCCGCTGTATTTCGACCCTGAGAACATCGTGCGCCTGGCCATCGAGGGGGGCTGCAACGCGGTGGCCTCCACCCTGGGGGTGCTCGGCTCAGTGGGGCGGCGCTATGCCCACCGGATCCCCTTCCTGGTGAAGCTTAACCACAACGAGATGCTGAGCTACCCGACGATCTACGACCAGACCCTCTGGGCCTCAGTGGATCAGGCCTTCGACATGGGGGCCGTGGCCGTGGGGGCGACCATCTATTTCGGCTCCGCCGAGTCCCGGCGCCAGATCCAGGAGGTGAGCGAGGCCTTCGCCCACGCCCATGAGCTTGGCATGGTGACCGTGCTCTGGGCCTATCTCCGCAACTCCGCCTTCAAGCACGAGGGGGTGGACTACCACGAGGCCGCCGACCTCACCGGCCAGGCCAACCATCTCGCCGTCACCATCGAGGCGGACATCGTCAAGCAGAAGCAGGCCACCCGGGACGGGGGCTACACGGCCATCGGCTTCGGCAAGACCCACCCGCGGGTCTACTCGGAGCTCTCCGCCAACCACCCCATCGATTGGGTGCGCTACCAGGTGGCCAACTGCTACATGGGTCGGGTGGGCATGATCAACTCCGGCGGCCCCTCGGGGAAGGACGACCTGCACCAGGCGGTGCGCACCGCGGTGATCAACAAGCGGGCCGGCGGCATGGGCCTGATCTCGGGCCGCAAGGCCTTCCAGAAGCCCATGGCCGAGGGCGTGCGGCTCTTGAATGCCCTCCAGGACGTCTATCTGTCGCCGGAGGTGACCATCGCCTGATCCGCACGGGGGCTCGCCCCACAGACACAAACGCCGCGCTCGGCGCGGCGTTTGTGAGGCTCGGGCGGGGATCGGTCAGTAGGAGCGGTAGTACCGATCCCTTTCCTCCTGCTTCTTCTTCTCCGCATCGTAGATCAGTCCCCCGGCGGCGCCGACACCGGCGCCGATCAGGGCGCCCTTGCCGGCGTTTCCGCTTAGGGAGCCGATGGCGGCGCCCGCGGCTGCGCCACCCGCCGCGCCGCTCGCGGTCCGGGAGGCGGTAGTGGTGCCGCAGGCAGCGAGGGACAAGGTGGCGGTGGCAAGGGCCAGGATGGCGAGTCTTGGGTACATGGCGCGGCTCCTCAGTTTCCGACCGGTGTTTGGACGAGGTCCCCCTAAAGATGACCTAACTGGGGGGAATTTTAAAGTCACACTGTCCCCATCAAGTTCTTTCCTCGATCCCGGCGACGCCCTTGCGCATGACATCCTCGGCCAGACGGTGCCCCAGCTCGATGACCTCGCGCGCCCGATAGAACTCGTGGGCACCGCAGGCATCCCGCGGGACCTCGATCACCACGTCGGGGGCATAGGCGGCGAGCTTCACCGCCGTGATCGCGTTCTGCATGGTCTCGATGGAGCGGCTCACCAGCTCGAAGAGCCCGAGATCCGGCGCCACCCCCTGGATCAGGTTGTCCCCGATGCCGTCCAAGAACTGGCGGATGCGGGAGGCCAGGTCCGCCTTGGGCGCCGCCTCCGGCTCGCGATCCTGCCCGTGCACGCTCCGCCCCAGGTGTTTGTCCGGACCGTTGAGGTTGACGGCGATGGTGAGGTCCGTCCTGTCCCTGAAGGTCGGGGCTATGGGCACCGGATTGAGCAGCCCCCCGTCCACCAGCGTGAGCCCCAGATACCGATGGGGGGTAAAGACGGTGGGCACGGCGATGGAGGCGCGGATGGCATCGAACAGCGGTCCCTTGGAGATCCACACCTCCCGCTGGCGGTCGATGTCGGTGGCCACCGCCGTGTAGGCGATGGGCAGGTCCTCGATGGCGTGCTCGCCGACCATCTCCCGCAGCGTGTCCATGATACGGTCCCCTTTGAAGAGCCCGCCCGCGCTGAAGGCGAAATCCAGGAAGCGCAGCACGTCGGTGCGGCTGAGCGCGCAGACCCAGTCCCGGTAGGTGTCGAGCTCACCCGCCGCATGGATGCCCCCCACCAGGGCCCCCATGGAGGCCCCGGCGATGGACTCGATGTGGTAGCCCTGCTGCTCAAGCCACTGGATGACCCCGATATGGGCCAGCCCCCGGGCACCACCGCTGCCCAGCACCAGGGAGACCCGCTTGCCGGCCGGCTTGCCCTTATCACGCTTAGCCATCTTCGCACCTCCGCGGTTGCTCTGGGGCCGAGGCCGCCCGCTTGACCTATGCTTCTGCCAGTGGGAGTGGTACAGGCACCACGTGAGGGGGAGGCGCCCGATGGAGAATTGCTTCGACTTTGCCGACGGACTCGGACCGACCAAGATTGTGCACGTCTACGAGCCCTCGATCCAACTGCGCGCCATCCTGGTGGTGGACAACGTGGCCCGGGGGCCCGCCATCGGCGGGGTGCGCATGGCCGAGGACGTGAGCGTCGAGGAGTGCTTCCGGCTCGCCCGCGCCATGACCTTGAAGAACGCCGCGGCGGGGCTGCCCCACGGGGGCGGCAAGGCGGTCCTGTTCGGCGACCCGCGCATGGACAAGGCCCGCAAGGAGGCCCTGATCCGGGGCCTGGCCAAGTCGCTGCGCACCGAGGAGGACTATATCTTCGCCCCCGACATGGGGACCGACGAGCAGTGCATGGCCTGGGTCAAGGACGAGATCGGCCGGGTGGTGGCCCTGCCCCGGGACCTGGGGGGCATCCCCTTGGACGAGATCGGCGCCCCCGGCTGGGGGCTGCTCGCCGCCACCCAGGTCGCGCTCCAGTTCTGCGGCTTCGAGCTCAAAGGCGCCAGGGTGGTGATCCAGGGCTTCGGGGCCGTGGGGCGCCACGCGGGCCGCTTCCTCACCCAGGCGGGGGCCCTGCTGGTCGGGGTAGCGGACTCCCAAGGGGCCGCCTTCAACGGCGAGGGGTTGGACTTTGCCGACCTGATCCACCTGAAGGACCAGGGCGGGAGCGTCGCCGACTACCCCCAGGGCGGGCGGCTGGACCGGGATGCCGTGGTGGGCCTGCCCTGCGACATCTGGATCCCCGCGGCCCGCCCGGATGTGGTGGATGAGGCCAATGTCGACCGGCTTCAGGCAAGGCTGGTGGTCCAGGGGGCCAACATCCCGTTCACCGCGGGCGCGGAGCAACGCCTTCACGAGCGCGGCGTTCTGGTGGTGCCAGACTTCATCGCCAACGCCGGCGGGGTCATCTGCGCCGCCATGGAGCTGCATGGGGCCACCGAGAGCGCCGCGCTGGAGGCCATCGCCGAGCGGGTGCGGCGCAACACCCGGCAGGTGCTAGAGGCGGCCCGGGACCGCCGGATCCTGCCCCGCCAGGCGGCGGTGGAGCTGGCGGAGGCCCGGGTGCGCAAGGCCATGGCCCTGCGCCGCTACTCCCTCTTCTCCTCCGCCCCCGGCTACGCCTGAGCCATGCTGCGCATCCGCTTTCATGGCCGCGGCGGTCAGGGAATGAAGACCGCAAGCCGCATCCTGGGCAGCGCCTGCTTTCTTGCCGGCCTCGAGGTCCAGGACGCCCCCCGCTATGGGGCGGAGCGACGCGGGGCGCCCCTCTTCGCCTTTGTCCGGGTGGATCGTCGCCCCATCCTGGAGCGGGGGATCATCGCCAGGCCCGACCTGGTGGTGGTGTCCGACCCGACCTTGATCCCCATCCCGGCGGCCGGGGTGCTGGCAGGGCTTGATGACCACAGCGCGCTGCTGATCGCGAGCCCCGAGGCGGCCGAGACCTGGCGGCAACGCCTGGCCCTCAAGGGCCCGGTGACCACCTTCAGGCCGCAAGGCCTGTCCGAGGGCCATGGTGACTCGCCCCTCGTCGGGACCGCCTGCGCCGCGGCGGCGGCACGGCTCCTGGGCCTGTTCCCGGTGGTGCTCCTGGAGGCTGGCATCCGCGCGGAGCTGGGGGCCCTGGGCGAGGCCGTCGTCGAGCGCAATCTCAGGATCGCTCGGGCGACCTTCGAGCAACTGTCAGGGCAGACCGGCCGCGTCACCGAGCGCCCCGACCCCAGCCCCGAGGACACCGGAGCCCCCGCCTGGGTGGAGCTCCCCTTCGAGGAGGCGCGGATCAGCGCCCCGGTGATCCACGGGGCGCTCACCAGCAACCTGGTCCCAACCGGGCTCTGGCGCACCTTGCGCCCCATCATCGACTATGAGCGCTGCAACCGCTGCTGGTGGGTGTGCTCCGCCTTCTGTCCCGATGGGGCCATCACCGTGGAGGAAGGCACCCCGCGCATCGATTACGACCACTGCAAGGGGTGCCTGGTCTGCGTGGCCCAGTGCCCGCCCCACGCCATCGACTCCAGGCCCGAGTCGGAGCTCCGGATTGCCTCTCAGGAGCACCCCGCATGACCCGCCAGCTCATGACCGGAAACGGAGCGGCCGCCTGGGGGGCACGGCTCGCCCGGGTGGACTATGTGCCGGCCTTCCCCATCACCCCCCAGACCGAGATCATCGAGTCCCTGGCGGGCTGGATGGACCGGGGCGAGATGCCAGGACGGCTGGTCACCCTGGAGTCGGAGCACTCCATGCTCACGGCCGCCGGGGCCGCGGCCGCCACCGGGGTGCGGGCCTTCACCGCCACCTCCAGCCAGGGGCTCCTCTACGGGATGGAGATGCTCTACACGGTGGCGGGCTGGCGGGCCCCCTTCGTGCTGGTGAACGTCTCCCGGGGGCTCGCCACCCCCATCACCCTGGAGCCGGACCACAACGACATCCTGGCCGCCCGGGACTGCGGCTTCCTGCAGATCCACTGCGCCACCTGCCAGGAGGTCCTGGATCAGATCCCCATCGCCTATCGGGTGGCGGAGGATGCCCGGGTGCGGCTACCGGTGATCGTCAACCTGGACGGCTTCCAGCTCTCCTTCACCCGGGAGCCGGTGGAGCTGCCGGATCAGGGCGCCGTCGATGCCTTCCTGCCCCCCTTCGAGGCCCGGGACATCCAGTTCCGCGCCAGCCAGCCGGAGAGTCAGGCGGTGGCGGTGCTGGGGGGCGGCCCCTACTCCTATTTTCGCTATGAGACCCACTTGGCCGCGTGCAACGGCCTCGCGGCCTATGCCGAGGCCGGGGCGGACTGGGGGGAGCGCACTGGCCGGACCTATGAGACCCTGGAGTGCTATCGGACCCGAGACGCCGACATCTGCTACGTCATGATCGGCTCCTTCGCCACCAAGGCCAAGGCGGCGGTGGATGCCCTGAGGGCGGCGGGCACGCGGGTGGGCCTGGTGCGACCAAGGCTGCTGCGGCCCTTCCCCGCCCAGGCATTGCGGGAGGCCCTGGCGGGCAAGCGGGGGGTGGCGGTGATCGATCAGAACCTCGCCTTCGGCTTCGGCGGGGTGCTCCACGGTGAGCTCTGCTCGGCCCTCTATGGCCTGCCGGATGGGCCGATCCTGCTGAGCTTCATCGGCGGCCTGGGGGGCCGGGACATCCCCCAGTCGGAGCTCTTCGCGATGGCCCGGGTCGCGGCCGAGGCCGCCGAGCGGGGCGAGGCGCCGCCGCCGCGCCTGCTCTACACGGCCGACGAGCTGCGGGAGGTGCGCAAGCTCCAGACCCTGGCCCGGGTGGAGCGCAAGGGTTTGGGGGAGGCCCCATGAGCACGCCCGAGAGCGAGACCAAGGGCATGGCGGGCACCCGCTTCCGGACCGTCAAGGACCTGCCATCCACCCGGCTGCTCGGCACCGGCACCCCCATGTGCGCGGGCTGCGGGGGGCTACAGGCCCTGCACCAGATCTACGACCTGCTCGGGGGGCGCTCGGTCTTCATCAATGCCGCGGGCTGCATGACCCTGCTCTCGGTCTACCCCTTCACCCCCTTCCGGGGCTCCTGGCTCTACACCGCCATGGCCTCGGCCCCCGCCGGGGCCCAGGGGGTGCGGGATGCCCTGGACATCCTGCTCGCCTCCGGACGCCTGCCCCCGGAGGAGGACCTGCAGGTGGCGGTCCTAACGGGCGACGGGGCGGCCTACGGGATCGGGCTCTCCGCCACCTCCGGGGCCATCGAGCGGGGGCTCGACTTCCTCTACATCGTCTACGACAACGAGGGCTACGGGAACACCGGGCAGCAGACCTCCCCCGCCACGCCCCATGGGGCCCGCACCGCCACGTGCCTTGGACCGGCCGGGTTCACCGGCGAGAAGAAGGACCTGTTCGCCATCTGGTGCGCCCACGGACCCGCCTACGCCGCCACCCTCATCGGGGCCGAGCCCCTGGACCTGGCCCGCAAGGTGGAGACGGCCCTGGCGCTCAAGGGTCCCCGCCTGCTCCTGGCCCTGGCCCCCTGCCCCACCGGCTGGGGCTACGACCCCCAGGAGACCGCCGAGATCGGCAAGCTGGCGGTCAAGACCGGGATCTGGCCGCTGAAGGAGTATCGCGACGGCCAAATCGTCCATACGAAGTCGCCCCTGCGCCGGGTGCCCGTGGAGCGCTATCTGGAGACCCAGGACCGCTTCCGGCACCTGTTCGAGCCCGAGCGCCGGGCCGACCTGATCGCCGGGATCCAGGCCCGGGTCGATGCCTATTGGAGCGGCGTCGGCTCGTGACCGTCCGCAACCTGGACGCCCTCTTCCGTCCCACCGCCATCGCCCTGATCGGCGCCTCCAACCAGCGGGGCTCCATCGGGGCCATCCTGGCGGCCAATCTGCTCAAGGGCTCGTTCAAGGGCCACGTCTGGCCTGTGAATCCCCACCGCCGGCGCATCCGCGGCACCAAGGTCCACCCGGACCTGAATCATCTGCCCGAGGCCCCGGACCTGGGGGTGATCTGCACCCCGGCGGCCGCCGTGCCGGAGGTGGTCGCGGACCTGGGCCGACGGGGGGCGCGGGCGGCGGTGATCATCACCGCCGGCTTCGCCGAGGCCCGGGAGGCGCGCGGTGGCCTTCTGCAGCAGGCGGCGGTGGAGGCGGCCCGGGCCCACGGGCTGCGCCTCCTGGGGCCCAACTGTGTGGGGATCCTGGTCCCGGGGATCGGCCTCAACGCCAGCTTCGCCCATCGCCCCGCCCATCCCGGCAACCTGGCCTTCGTGGCCCAGTCCGGGGCCATCATCACCTCGGTGCTGGACTGGGCGGACGCCCGGGGCATCGGCTTCTCCGCCCTGGTGTCCCTCGGCGACATGGCGGACGTGGACTTCGGGGATCTGCTGGATTACCTGGCCGCCGACCCCGAGACCCGTGCCATCCTGCTCTACATCGAGTCGGTGGGGGATGCCCGCAAATTCCTCTCCGCCGCCCGCGCCGCGGCCCGGGTGAAGCCGGTGGTGGCGGTCAAGGCCGGCCGGCATCCCGAGGGGGCCCGGGCGGTGGCCTCCCACACCGGGGCCTTGGCGGGCAGCGACGCGGTGTGCCAGGCGGCCCTCGACCGGGCCGGAATCCTGCGAGTCTTCACCCTGGCGGAGCTCTTCGACGCCGCGGAGATCCTGGCCCTGGCCCGCCCCCCCAAGGGCGACCGGCTGGCCATCCTGACCAACGGGGGCGGCATCGGCGTGCTCGCGACCGACGCCCTCATGGACGCGGGGGGACGGCTCGCGGAGCTGTCGGAGGAGACCCTGGCCGCCCTGGACCAGGTGCTTCCCCCGACCTGGTCCCACGGCAACCCGGTGGACCTGATCGGCGACGCCACCGGGGAGCGCTACCGCCAGGCGCTCGCCGTGCTTCAGAAGGACCGGGGGTTGGACGGGATCCTGGTCTTGCATGCCCCAACGGCGGTGGTCTCCGCGGTGGAGGCGGCGGAGGCGGTGGCGTCGACGCCCCAGAACGGGCCCCTGCTTCTGACGAGCTGGGTAGGAGACGGGACCATGGCGGAGCCCCGCCGGCGCTTCTCCAAGCGGGGCATCCCCACCTACGGGACCCCGGAGCAGGCGGTTCGCGCCTTCCTCTATCTGGTGCGCTACCGCCGCGGGCAACAGCTCCTCACCGAGACCCCGCCCTCGCCGCCGGAAGGTCCGGCGCCGGACCTGGCCGCCGTCGCCGCCCTGATCGCCGGGGCCCTGGGGGCGGGGCGCCGCTGCCTGACCGAGCCCGAGGCCAAGGCCGCTCTCGCGGCCTACGGGATCCCGGTGGTGGAGACCCGCCCCGTCGCGACTCCCGAGGAGGCCGCGGCCGTCGCCGGCGTCATGGGCGGGCCCCTGGTCCTCAAGATCCTCTCGCCCGACATCGGACACAAAAGCGACGTGGGCGGGGTGGTGCTGGACCTGATGGGCCCGGGGGCCGTGCTCGAGACCGCCCGGGCGATGCGGGAGCGCATCGCGAGAACACACCCGGATGCCCGTATCCAGGGCTTCGCCGTCCAGCCCATGGTGCGACGCCCCGGTGCTCGGGAGCTGATCGTGGGCGCCGCCGAAGATGCCCAGTTCGGGCCCGTGATCCTGGTGGGCCAGGGCGGCATCGACGTAGAGGCGGTGGCGGACCGGGCCCTGGGGCTGCCACCGCTCAATCTGCGCCTGGCCCGGGAGCTCCTCGAGCGCACCCGGGTCCACCGGCTCCTTCTAGGAGTGCGGGGGCGCCCCGCCGCCGACCTGGACGCCATCGCCCTGACCCTGGTCCGGGTCTCCCAGTTGATCATTGACCACCCCGAGATCCGGGAGCTGGACATCAACCCGCTCCTGGTCGACGCCTCGGGGGTTATGGCCCTGGACGCGCGGGTGGCGCTGGCCCCACCGAAGCGCCCGGGCTCGGGGCGGCTCGCCATCCGCCCCTACCCCAAGGAGCTGGAGGAGACCATCGCGCTGCCCGAGGGGCGGCGGCTCAAGCTGCGCCCCATCCGGCCCGAGGACGAGCCGGCCCTGCGGGAGGCCTTCACCAAGCTGACCCCGGAGGAGGTGCGGCTGCGCTTCTTCGTGCCCATGCCGACCTTGAGCCACGAGGCGGCCGCCCGCCTCACCCAGATCGACTACGACCGGGAGATGGCCCTGATCCTCACGGAGCCCGGCCCTAACGACCATGGCGCCCGCACCACCCCAGAAAATGTAAGTCGCGGGCGCCATGGTCGTTTCCCTCACCCCTGCCCTCTCCCAGAGGGAGAGGGAGAAAAGGAGCGCGCTAGGCGCGACTTTCACGTTAAGGGTCTGGAGGAGATCTACGGCGTGGTCCGCCTGATCGCCGACCCCGACAACGCACGCGCCGAGTTCGCCATCATCGTGCGCCAGGCGGTTGCCGGACGGGGACTCGGCACCCTGCTGATGCGCCGTATCCTGGAGTATGCGCGCGGCCGAGGCATCGGCGAGGTCCATGGCCTGGTGCTCCCGGACAACACCACCATGCTGCGGCTCTGCGACAAGCTGGGATTTGAGCGCCGGCCCAACCCCGGGGAGCCCGGAACCTTGCTGGTCAGCCTCCGGCTCGCTGGCCAGGGCGCGCGGCAGGCGCCCTCACCCGGTTGATCCAGGTCGCGAACGCCCCGCGGTTGTCCGCCCGGTGGGCGGGGTCTACCATCGCGCCTAGCTCGGGGCCCCGGATCCCCGATCGACGGCCGACCCGACGCGGATGAACGACGACATCCTCTTCTACGGATCCCTTGGCGGCCTGACCCTCCTGGTGATCGGCTGGGTCTGGCTGGTGTCGGTGGCCTGGGGTCAGCGGCGCGCCTGGGGCCTGGCAGTACTCCTGGTGCCACCGACGGGGCTGGCGTTCACCCTGCTGCACTGGCCGAGGGCCCGCCGCCCCTTCCTGCTCGGCCTGGTGGGCCTGGTGGCGGCGGCCACCCCGCCGGTGCTGAACCGCCTGCTGCCGGTGGACCTGGGCCCCTACGAGGTCATGGTGGAGGGCGACCGACACCTGACCCTCACCGGCTGGGATCGGGACGACTACGGGGTCCTGCGGGAGCGCGGTGACGTCGTGGTCCTGCAGATGGCCAACCCGGACGTGACCGACGAGACCCTGGCGCTGGTGGCCGAGCTGAAGGGCCTGCGGGAGCTCGATCTGAGCGGCAGCCAGGTGACCGACGCGGGCCTCGCTCGGCTCGCCGAGCTACCCCGGCTGGAGCGGCTGCGCCTGGCCAACACCGGGATCACGGACGCCGGATTCCAGACCTATCTGGCGACCCACCCGACGCTCAAGGAGCTGGATCTGCGCGGCACCCGGGTAAGCCGGGAGGTCATCGCCGACTGGCGCGGCGCCCAGGCCGGCCGGCGCGCCCTGCGCTGACGCATTCGTCACCCGGCAACGAGGTCATAGGCCCATGCCACTGGACCCATCGCTGCCCGGACACCTGTCCAACGTCCGGCTGCTCGCCAAGGCCTGTGAGCTGGCCTACCTGGACGAGCCCCAGGGGGCCGCCGGCTTCCAGGCCGAGCTCGGGATGCGGGCGCGCCTCATCAGCGTCGACAACACCCAGGCCTATGTGGCGCAGGACGACCAGTCCCTGGTGGTCGCCTTCCGGGGCTCCCAGTCACCCACCAGCCTGGACGGCTTTAAGGACTGGCTGCTGACCAATGCCAATAACCTGCTGATCCTCCCGGAGGGACGCATCGGCACCGACTTCGCCGCCGCCGGCGTGGGGGCGCGCTTCCATCGGGGTTTCCTGGAGGCCCTGGCGGAGATCTGGGACCCCCTCCTCGCGGCGGTCCAGGCGGCGATCGACGAGCGGGAGCGGCCCCTGTGGGTCACGGGCCACAGCCTGGGCGGGGCCATCGCCCT
>JBLMWY010000201.1:0-2888 GCA_050257475.1 Bdellovibrio bacteriovorus | reverse complement strand
CTGGATGAGACCAATCGAGTACACGATCACCACCGCGGCCAGGGTCGCCTGGGGCATCAGCCCCATCAGCGGCGCAAACAGGACCAGGGTCGCCACCGCCGCCGCGGCCGTCACCAGGCCGGCCACCTGGGTGCGGGCGCCGGCGGAGCGGTTTACCGCGGTCTGGGATGTGCCGCCCCCCGCCGGCATGGCGCCGAAGAGTCCCCCGACCACATTGCCGACCCCGGTGGCCAGGAGCTCGCGGTTCGGCTGGGGACGCGGCTCACCACGGCCCGCGAAGGCCCGCGCCGCGGCGATGGACTCGGTAAAGCTCATGAGCGCGATGCCGAGCGCCCCGGGCCAGAGCTGCTCGACCAGCCCGAGGCTGGGCAGAGTGAATGCCGGCAGGCCCTGGGGGATGTGTCCCACCGTCTCCACGCCCAGGCTCTGGAGCCCGAGCAGGCCCGCCGCGGGAATGCCCAGCGCGACGGCGACCAGTGGTGCCGGGGCCCGCGGGGCGAACCGCTCGATCCCCACCAGGATGACCAGCATCGCGACGCCGACCGCCAGGGTCGCGAGCGAGGTCTCGGGCAGGTGATGGATAAGCGCGAGCAGGTTCTGCAGGAAGCCGCCCTTGTCGAAATGGATCCCGAGGAGCTTCGGCACCTGGTCGAGGATGATGACCAGCCCGATGCCCGCCTTGAATCCGGTCAGCACCGGCTCCGAGATGAAGCTCGCGACCACCCCCAGACGCAGCAGCGAGGCCAGGATCAGCATGATCCCGACCAGGACGGCGAGGGTGGCGGAGGCGGTGAGCAACGCCGCCGGATCACCGCCCGGCACCACCAGGGCGAGCTGGGTCCCGGTGAGGATGGCCAAGGTGGTGGTGGTGCTCACGCTCAGGGGCCGCGAGGTCCCCAGGAGCGCGTAGATCACCATGGGGACGAAGGCGGTGTAGAGCCCCACCTCCACTGGAAGCCCGGCGACCGTGGCATAGGCCATGGCCTTGGGGACCACCACCGCGGCGGTGGTGAGCCCCGCAACGAGATCTGGGCGCAACCACTCGCCCCGGTAGCCCCGTAGCCAGTCCAGCACGGCCACACCGCCCCGCGAAGAATCACCGCTCATGAAAGGCCTCCACTCATCCGCGCGGTGGCAACAGCCACAGCCCTTGTCCGCAGAGATTGACGCCCGCTATCGACGTCTGCTGGGGAAAATGCCCCAGTTGCCGCCGTGGCAAAAATCAGCACGGAATCGAAAAGCGCAGTCTCCCCGGTCCTTTACGCTCAGTCGCTCACGGCGACTGAAGATGGCGGGGCAGGTTGCCCCTTGGGGACGGCGCTCGATTCCCGGGACTCCTGCTCCCCCCTTGGCGGGGTCACCAGGGTACCGAGCAGGGCTGAAACCAGGGCAAAGACCATGGCGCTCGACCAGCCCAGCATGAGTACGCCGGTCAGCCCTTGCATCACCGCCACCAGCCGCCACTCCGTCGGCGGCACGACGTCGCCGTAGCCGATGGTCGCGTAGGTCACGGTGGAGAAATAGATGGCGGTGTTGAAGTCCCAGCCGATCTGCCACCAATAGAGGAGGGCCCAAAGGCCCACCTGCATCAGGTGGAGCACGAGCAGGGCGAGGAAGAGGGCGATCACGAGCCCCAGGGCATACAAGAGCGGGTGGCGGGCCTCGGACCGCATCTTCGGACGCAGGTAAAGAATGACCGCGAGCCCCCCCACCAGGTGGATGGCGACCGCGGCCGCCATGAGGGCGAAGCCAGGGATCAGATGTGCCCCCACCTTAAGGGGTCCCGACCCAATCGTCCTTAGCGGATCCCGGCAACCCCAGCGACCAAACCTGCGACTCGTGTCGCCCGGGCGCATCACACCCAGGCGAACGCCACGCGGCGTCGATGCCCTGGACGCCGTCGCCGTGCCGGATTGCTTGTTTCATGGGGCTCGCGTGTACATTGATCCAGCGATCTCGCGCCAGCCCCGAGCCCCCCATCCATTTGCAGGTCGCGACGGCGTTCCCGGTGCTCGGGGGCACTTGGTAAGGGTTCGAGATCGAATTTACCATGGTCGGGCACCGGGGCACAGGCGGTCAGGGGCGATTGAGCGCCTCGTCCGGCCAGTAGCGGGATCCGGTTAGCTTCGCCGAGACCTTCCATCCCCTTCCGGTCAGCACGAACACGGCCTTGCCGTCGTCGAACCCGAGCGCGAGCCGCTCTTTGTCCTCCCCGGCCATGGTGCCCACCTCGGCCGTCGCATCCAGACCCTCGGCGACGAACCTCTGGAAGGTGGCGCTATCCTCGAACAAGATCACCATCTGAGAGGCGAAGCCCCCGAGCCCGAAGCCCATACCGGCCCCGGTGGTCGCCATCTTCATGTAGACGCGCGAGCCGGTGCTGGCAGCGACCGCGACCCCCCGGCCGTATCCCGCGACGACGTAGAAGCTCGCCTCCCGCTTATCGAACACGGCGTACCCGGCGCTGCGATCGAACAGGGCGCGGCTGCCCGGCTCCTCCGCGAACAGACGCCTCAGCGTCGCCTCCGCCATCGCGTCCAGCTTGGCGCGGGTCTCTTGCGGCGTGGCCTCATCGCTCAGGCTTTGTTCAGTTGACTCCACGGTCTCCCTGACCGCGTCGGTCGCCTTACCGGCAGCCGCTCCGGTGGCGTCCACCGCACCCCTGGTGGCATCGCCAACCGCCTTCGCCGCTTTCGCCGCGCCTTCCTTCAGACCCTCCAATGAGATCTCGGCGCTTGCGATCGCCGGCGTGATCACCAACAAGAGGGCGAGCAAGGAATGGACTTTCATCGTTTTCAGGTCTCCGATAGCGAGCTTGTGTCTGCTCTGTTTGAAGGGCCGAGCGCCGGATGAGGTCGCTCGGGAAGTACACCCGATCAGGCCGACGC
>JBLMWY010000200.1:0-4620 GCA_050257475.1 Bdellovibrio bacteriovorus | reverse complement strand
CGACGCCAGCCTGGGGACTCGGCTCAGCGACGACCGCCGCCGCGGCCACCGCCTCCTGTTCTCCCACCGCCACCACCACGACCGCCCGCGCTGGCACGGCTCGCCCCGCCGCGGTTGCTGGCGGCCCGCGCGGTGCTCGATCGGCTCGACTGCTGAAAGGCGCTGGACTTAGGTGCCGAGGCACGGGTGGCCGCGGGCCGCTGGGGCTGGGCAGCGGCCCGCTCCGGACGCTTGACCTGGGCGGCGGCGGGACGCGCGGCCTCCCGGTTGACGGGACGCTTGGTGGCGGCCGCGGGCTGCGCCCTCGGCTTGGCCTTTGCCGTCGGTGCCTTGGCGCGCGCCTCTGGGGCCCTGGCCTGGGCCTTGGCGCGAGCCTCACCGCCACCGGGCCGCTGCTCTCGGATACCCTCGGCCCGGCCGCCTGCGGCGCCTTCCCTTCTCCCCTGATCCCGCACCTGATCCCGATCAGGGGACCGGGCCTGACGGTCTCCAGCCGGCCCTTGACGATCGCCGATTCGGCCCCCGGCGTCCCGGCCCTCGGCTAGCCTGGTCGTGCCACCGGTCGCGGCCCCCTCACGCCGCACTGTGCCCAGATCCGGGGCCCTGAGGTCGCGGTCACCCAGATTTGCCCGCCCGCGGGCCGCGTCGCGGTCGATGCCACTCTCTTGGCGCCGGGCGGCGAACCGCTGCTCGGTGGAGGCATCCCGGTAGCGCACCCCGCCGCGGCGCTCGGCGTTGTGCTCCCAGCGATTGACCTCGTTGCCAACGATGCCGCGGTTGATGGTGACGTCACCGCGCTCGACATTGCGTTGGATGTCGCGGCTGCGGTCGATGTTGATGTTGGAGGGCTCGCGCCAGCCGTTGTTGTTCCAGTAATTAGCCCCGCCCCAGTAGCCGGCGCCGCCGTAATAGCCGGGACCGCCGTAGTAGAGCCGGTCGTTCCAGTTGTCGTTGTCGTCCCACATGATCGCCGCGGTCAGCAACCCGCCGGCGAGGGCACCAGCCCCGAAGCTCAGCCACTGGTCCGTGCTGTCGTCGGTGGTGACCACCGAGGTGGTGGCGGGGTAGACGGTCTCGGCGGGGACCACGGTGCCGCCGGGGACATAGGAGGTCGCGGACTCGCCAGCCGCACGCCCCGCGGCGTAGCCTGCCTCGTAGCTGGCGCTCGCGTCCGCATAGGCGTCGGGGTAGTACTCCTTGGCCGGAGGGGCGCTTTGGCCGTAGACCTTCACCGGGTCGTAGGTCGGCACATAGACCACCTCGGGCTGGGCCGGTTGGATGACGATGGTGTCGCCCGCCTTCTCCACCCGCTGCTGCTCGTTGCTCTTCAGGGCCCCGGCCGTGTCGGCCTCCCCACGCAGGCGCTGGATGGTGTCGGTCAGCTCACCCTGCTGGGCCAGCACCGCGTCGCCCAGGTCCTGGGTCCAGTCCAGGTTGTCGCTCATGAACCCCAGCACGCTGGGGAAGAAGACCAGGGCCTTGACGCTGTCGTCCCAGGGCTCGGGATCGACGGCCGTCTGCAGGGCCTCGCCCTCCAGCCCGTCCTGGTCCTCCAGCCAGCGATCGGCCTGGACCACATCCAGGGGATAGGTGCTGGCCATGAGGATCTGGGCGATGAGGGCATCGGGATAGAGGGCGATGGGGGCGACCAACTGCTCGAGCTGGTCGGCAGGGATCGGATTGGCCGCGGTCGCCGGCGGCGGCGCGGCCGGCTCCTCCCCCATCGCAACCGGCGCCGCGATTCCAAGCGAGACGGCGGCGAGCAAGGGGGCCAGAGATAGGACGAATCGGTGAGTCAAATGGTGCATTGGGATCCTCACGGTGAAGTCCGCCGGGCTGAATACCGAAGGCCCAGGCGCAACATGCGCGCCCCGGCGGGCGACGGCGCGACCCGCCTCCGGTTGAGACGGACCAACCCAGCGCGCGAAACGCCTGGGCGGAACCGGCCTTGAGCACTGCTTAGGTTAGCCGTTTTCTGTCAAACCGCGCGCCGTCTCGCTCGTCTTCCCGCCCGCCTTCCGCGTGGCACCGACAGTGACAGACCCCGGCCATGCACCTATCGGCACCCGGTGTAGGCAGACGTAAATCCTTCGCGATCTGGTGCATGATTCGCCGGCAGTCGCTTTAGCCTCTGGCGGCACAGCGTGGGAGAGAGCGTCAAGTTGGACCAGACCAACGTCGAGGTTCGCGTTACCAAAGCCCGGATACGACCTCAAGTCGCCTCACCTCTCAGGCTCCAGGGCTGATTCGAAGGGGACGAAGTCGAGGGCGAGGAGGGACAGATCCACTGGAATCGGCTCCGCGGTGCCGCGGATCACCAGGGAGACCTCCTGGATCCCGCTGAGGGCCGGGGTCG
Source organism: Bdellovibrio bacteriovorus (assembly GCA_050257475.1). Classification (GTDB taxonomy): domain Bacteria; phylum Pseudomonadota; class Gammaproteobacteria; order Chromatiales; family Chromatiaceae; genus Thiodictyon. The sequence goes on along the minus strand of JBLMWY010000200.1, from coordinate 2,264 downwards.
CCGGCAAGACGATCTCGATCCCGTCCTCCGGCGTCTTAGGAAAACGCAGGAAGACCTCCACGGGTATGGCCGGCGGCGGGAGCGGATCGTCCGCCGCCCGTTTGAAGGCGATGAGGGCGTCGGTCACCCCCGTCTCCGACCGAAAGCGGATCACCAGCCTCCCGTTCGACAGGCTGACGGTGCGGCCTTGGGGAAGCCGCAAGGCCAAGCCACCGGCCCCGGTGAGGCGGGAGGCAAAGCGTACCAGTCCCGGCTCGCGCGCGAAGTCCAGAGTTCCACCATCCGAGGTCCAGGGGATCACCTCGGTGCCGTCCGCCAACAGGTCCACCCGGTCCCCCGGGGCATAGAGGGCCGCCAGGGACTTCTCGAGCCCCCGCTCCGCGAGATAGCGGCCCATGTTCTCCTGGGCAGTGTTGAGGCCCCCCAGGATCAGCGACAGGGTGTGCGCCGTGGTCTGGTAGGCAATGACCCGGGGCGCCGAGGTATTCCAGCCTTCCCAGGGACCATGGGGGCTGAAGAGCGCGGTGATCCGGGGCCAATGCCCCGCAAGGAAGCGCTCGACCTGCTCGGGGGCGATCGCGTGGGCAACCCCCAAGGTATAGATGGAGGGGGCGTCGGTGATCAGGGGCCTGTCGGTGACGGCGAGCTCCGGGATCCCGATGAGCCCCGTGTACTCGATCCCCCGACCACTGTAGGCCTCGGATAAGAGACCCGGCAGTTGGTGGCGGTTAGAGTAGTCGAGCAGCACCTCCACCAGGGTCTCGAGGCTCCGCCTCCAGCCGGGGTTGCGGTGCTCCTGCATGAAGAGCGAGAGCCCGAGCAGTTGGAAGGCCGAGCCGTCCCAAGCGGCCAAGGCGTGGCGGTCTCGTCCGTCCTGGTGCCCATAGGGCCTAATCTTGAAGCCCGCGTTGCGGATCGCCGCCTGCGGCAGGCCGTAGCGCAGCACGACGAAGGTCCAGGGTCCGCGGAATTCGTTGATGAAGTAGTTCATCTGCCCGGTGACCCAGCCCCCCTGGCCGTCCTCCCAGCCCACGAAGCGGTCGGCCGTGGCGTCCCAGCCGAAGAAGAAGGTGCCGCTGCTGGGGTCGTAGAGATAGCCATAGCCCTCGCGCTGGCCGTCGATGAAGCGCTCCATCAGCTCCCGCAGCAGCACGATCTTCGGCTGCCGGCGGATCTCGGGGGCGAGCAGCGCCCCCACCGACCGGGCAAGCGCCGCCGTGAGGTTGGCGTTGTCACCGAAGATGATGGTGCGGACCCTTTGGTCCAGGAGCCCCAGGATCCGGGATCTCAGGGGCTCCGCTGCGAAGGGGGCCAGTGCCCCATCGAAATGCTCGATCCCGTAGCCTTGGCCACGGCGGATGCGCCCCTTGCGGCCTTGATCCTCCTCCTGTAGCCATCCCTTCTCCACCAGGGCGCGCCAGATGGACTGTCCCTCTTCCTCGCCGAAGGCCTCGATGAAGCGCCGCCGCTCGACGGACTCGACCAGGGGGGCCGCCCGTCCCCCAGACTCGAGCCCCATGAAGTTCACGAGCAGCCCCTTCGCGGCAAGGTCGGGATTCCTTTGATCCTCTAGCAGGGTGGCAACCGCCAAGGCCAGGGCTCCGAGGGCCGATTCCCGGGACAGGACGGGGTGGTCCGCGTTGCCGGCGACGATGTTGGCCAGGAGCTCGATCCAGGCGCCGATGGCCGTGAGCTGGGTGAGAGACCTCAGAAAGAGTCCCTTCTCTGGCTGCTGATTCCAGCCCTCCACGGGATAGCCGGAGTTGGGGTCGAGGATGCCGTGGGCCGGATCGACATACCGGAAGGCATTGTCCAGCAGGAGCTGAAGATGTCGGTGGTCGGGGTGCATCCTCGGGTATTGGCCCAGGGGGACGCCAGTGGCGCCCGCCCCGGAACCTTCGCCAAAGGCCGTCGGTACGAGGCTCAAGATCGCCAGCGCCGCCATGGCGATCAGGACGCGGGACCTCAGGGCACGAGCGGATCTCATGAAGGGTGCACCAGCGACGGGGCAGGTCGCGTCGGCGGCAGCGCCTTCAGACGGGCGCCGAGGCCGTGTCCGTCATCGCGCCAGTGCCGGTGTCGGTGTATCGGCTGTAGGACGTCGCCCGGACGCGGTCGGGGTCGCCGCAGACCTGACCGCGGGCGCCGCCGGCCCGTGACGCCAGGGAGGAGCCCGCAAGCGGCAGTGACAGGCAAAGGGACGGGGTTAAATTGGCATGCCACATGGTGGACAGCAGGGCTCCCCCTGATCGGGATTGACGGCG
>JBLMWY010000199.1:0-9019 GCA_050257475.1 Bdellovibrio bacteriovorus | reverse complement strand
CCGAAAGGTTTTAACGTTCCGCCTCTTTTTTCTCGGTCGAGCATCTGCTTCCGACCTCGTCCAGCGAGCACCCCAAGATGAAGAGAACCTTCCAACCAAGCCGGCTTAAACGCGCCCGTACCCATGGTTTTCGCGCCAGAAACGCGACCCGCAATGGGCGCAAGGTGCTCGCCGCTCGCCGGGCAAAGGGGCGCGTTCGCCTTACCCCCTGAACGGGGATTTGTCCGCCCCGATTCCTGGCGATTTATCACCCGCCGGCCTGCCCTCGGCGCGTCGGCTCCGTAAGCCAGAAGACTTCCGCCGCGTCTTCGCAAGACCCAGACGACTCGCGGGGGATGGCTTCACGGTCCTTGTCCGCCGCGGCGCCACCTTGGGTCCTCGCTTGGGGCTCGCCATCTCCAAGCGGTGCGCGCGCCGCGCGGTCGACCGGAATCGGATCAAGCGAATCGCTCGGGAGAGCTTCAGGCATCGACTCAGGTCATTGCCGCCCGTGGACGTGGTGGTGCTGTGCGGCCGCGATGTCCTAAAACTTTCCCCATCGCGTTTGAGGGCGACGCTCGACAACGCCTGGGATCGAATCGGGAGGCTGCCATGGGACGACTCGTGATCCTTGTCATCCGCGCCTACCAATACCTCATCAGCCCGATGTTAGGTCCCCATTGCCGCTTCCACCCGACGTGCTCGCATTACGCTGCGGAGGCCCTTGAGCGCCACGGCCTGGCACGCGGCGGATTGCTCGCCCTGCGCCGCTTGTCCCGCTGCCATCCCTGGCATCCAGGCGGCTTCGACCCAGTACCACCCAAGACACCGTAGCCGCTTCCATGGATAACCTGCGCCTGGTCCTGGTCTTCTCACTGGCCATTGTCCTGCTGCTGATCTACCAAGCCTGGATGCAGGACTACGGCAGCGTCCCCGCCTCCGGCGTGGACGACCGGCCAGCGGCTTCGAGCGCCACCTCCGCCGACTCTCTCCCGGAGCTACCGCAAGGGGTCCCCCAAGTCGCCAAGCCGACCCCGGAGGCCACCGTGACCCCCAAGGCCGCGGTGGCTGCCACGCCTTCCCTGGACCCGATCCGCGTAGAGACCGATGTCTTACGGGTGGAGATCTCTCCCCGTGGCGGCACGCTGACAAGCGCCTGGCTCCTCGACTACCCCGTCACCCCTGAGCGTCCGGAGGACAAGGTCCGACTCTTCAAGCCGGATATGCCCAATCTGTTCCTCGCGCAGTCTGGTCTCATCGGAGCAGATCCCCAGACCCTACCGACCCACGACGCGGTCTTCGAGGCCACGACGACACTCCATGAGCTCCAGCCGGGACAGGACCAGGTCGAGGTGCTGCTCACTTGGACCCACGAGTCAGGCATCCAGGTACGCAAGCGCTATGGGTTCCAGCGGGGCAGCTACCTGATCACCCTAACCCAAGAGATTGTCAACGGCAGTGACAGCCCCCTGGTCGCACGTGCCTACAACCAGCTTCAGCGCACTGAGCTGCTCGACCCGAACGCGTCCCGCTTCGTCCATACGTACACGGGAGGCGTCTATTACACTCCCGAGGACAAGTACAAGAAGATTTCCTTTGACGACATGCGCGAAGCCAAGCTCGAGCGCCCCGTTCGCGACGGTTGGCTGGCCATGATCCAGCACTATTTCCTGGCCGCCTGGATCCCGCCGCGGGCTGTCGAGGAGACCTTCTACACCAATGTCCTGGACGGCAACCGCTACATCATCGGGACGTACTCGCCGGCGGTGACCATCGCGGCAGGGGCAAACCACCGCTTCGACGCCCAGCTTTTTGTGGGTCCCAAGGTCCAGGACACCCTGGCGGAGATCGCCCCCGGGCTGGACCTGACCGTGGACTACGGGTGGCTAACCGTGATCGCCCAGCCGATCCACTGGCTGCTGGCCAAGATCCATTCTGTGGTGGGCAACTGGGGATGGTCCATCATCGTACTCACCATCCTGATCAAGCTGGCCTTCTATAAGCTTTCTGAGACCAGCTACAAGTCCATGGCCAACATGCGGGAACTCACGCCCCGTCTCCAGGCACTCAAGGACCGCTATGGCGACGACAAGGAGCGCCTCAACCAGGCCATGATGGAGCTCTACAAGACCGAAAAGATCAATCCCTTGGGCGGCTGCCTGCCCATCCTGGTCCAGATCCCCGTCTTCATCGCGCTCTACTGGGTGTTGCTCGAGAGCGTGGAGCTGCGCCAGGCGCCCTGGATCCTCTGGATCGACAATCTGTCTGCTCCGGACCCCTACTTCGTGCTGCCGCTCATCATGGGCGTATCGATGTATGTCCAGCAGAAGCTCAATCCCGCCCCGCCGGATCCCATGCAGGCCAAGATCATGATGAGCCTGCCGTTCGTCTTCACGGTGTTCTTCGCCTTCTTCCCCTCGGGCCTGGTGCTCTACTGGACGGTGAACAACCTCCTGTCCATCACCCAGCAGTGGCACATCACCCGTAACATCGAGAAGGCCACCGCGAAGCGCCGGCGCTGAGGGCCATCCCCTCGGTCTTGACCGTCGTGGCCACGGAGACGATTGCCGCCGTCGCCACACCCCGTGGGATCGGCGGGGTGGGCATCGTTCGCGTCAGCGGCCCCTTGGCGCGCACCACGGCCGAGGCCATCCTGGGGCGCGTGCCCCGCCCGCGGCATGCCACCTTCGCCAGCTTCCATTCCGCCGACGGCTCCAGCCTCGACGAGGGAATCGCCCTCCTGTTTCCCGCTCCGCGCTCCTTCACCGGCGAGGACGTCCTCGAGCTCCAGGGCCATGGGGGTCCGCTGGTCCTCGATCTAGTCCTGCAACGGTGTCTGGAGCTCGGGGCCCGGCTCGCGCGTCCAGGGGAGTTCAGTGAGCGGGCCTTCCTCAACGGGAAGCTGGATCTCACCCAGGCGGAGGCCGTGGCCGACCTCATCGAGAGCTCCACCGCCCTTGGTGCCCGGCTGGCCATGCGTAGCCTCCAGGGCGTTTTCTCCCGTCGTGTCACGGCCCTGACCGAGGGACTGATCCACCTACGCACCTATTTGGAGGCCACCCTCGATTTCCCGGATGACGAGCTGGATCTCCAGGTGGAGCCAGCGGTGGCCGGCGATCTCGACGACTTGATCGCCCAGACCCGGGAGCTGCTCGCCGAGGCCCACCAGGGCGAGCGCATCCGCGATGGCTTCACGATCGCCATCGCGGGTCCCCCGAACGCAGGTAAATCGAGTTTGCTCAATGCATTGAGCCGGGCCGACACGGCGATCGTTACCCCCATCCCAGGGACTACCCGAGACCTGCTAAGGGTGGATGTCCAGGTGGACGGACTGCCGGTTCGGCTGGTGGACACGGCTGGGCTCAGGGCCAGCCAGGACCCAGTCGAGCGCGAGGGCGTGCGCCGTGCCCGCGACCAGATCGCCCGCTCCGACCTCGTGCTCTGGGTCTATGACGCCACCCAGGGTCTGGATCCGAGCGAGCGGTCCGATATTCCCCCCGGCGTCCCTCTAACCCTCATCCGTAACAAGGTCGATCTACTTGAAGAGGCGGGAAATCGCGATGGCCCCGAAGGGGACGAGATCGCCCTCTCGGCCCTCACCGGCGCAGGGCTCGATCGGTTGCGGCGGCACATCCGAATCCGCGCTGGGGTGGAGTCTATGGGGGAGGGGGCCTTTGTCGCGCGTCGTCGGCACCTCGAGGCCCTCGAACGCGGCTTGGCCCATCTCGACATGGCCCGCCGAGCCCTTCAGACAGGTGCCGGGCCCGAGTTGATCGCCCTGGACCTCCTCGTTTCCCAGCAGGCCTTCGGTGAGATCACGGGGGTCTTTACCCCCGACGACCTCCTGGGTCGCATCTTCGCGAGCTTCTGTATTGGAAAGTAGTCAGTCCCGCGCTCGCAGCCGGCGAGGCCGGAATTCCCGAAGGCAGCGTTCCAGCCGTTGCGTGCCATCGGCGGCGTGCTGTGGGGAGTAGCGCTCCTTGATGTAGAGATCGACGAAGTACGTCACCGGTGCCGCCAGGTCGGGACGCTTAAGGACCACGCGGCGGGCATAGTCGCTGGGTCCTTCGTCCGAGCGCCGGGGGAGGCCGGCTGAGGCTAGGCGCCGACAGAAGCGCCCATAGACCGACTCCAAGGGGGAGAGCCGCTTGCCGGGGGCCATGAGACCCCAGAGGGTCAGCCCCAGCACCAGGGCGGCGGCGCCTACCATGAGCACCGCCAGCCCGGCCTCCCGGACATCCTGCAGTCCGAGGCGGCTGAGCAGGGAGCGCTGATGATCGGCGGAGAAGTCTAGCACCCACTCCTGCCAGGCGGCATCCAGACTGTCGGCCAGGAGGCGCGCCTGGCGCAGCGCCCGCATCAAGGGGCCCGAGGGATCCACCTCGAAGCGCAGGGGGGCGTTGGCGCCGAGCAGGCGCGAGGCACCGCGATTGTCCACCCGAGCTGGATCCACTGCGGCCGTGGGGTCAACCCGCACCCAGCCCCGGTCAGGTAGCAGGACCTCGACCCAGGCATGGGCGTCTGACTGCCAGACCATGTGGTAGCCCCCAATGCGGTTTGGCTCTCCCCCCAGATACCCGAGCACGATCCGCGAAGGGACACCCGCCAGGCGCATCAGAACCGCGAAGCTGCTGGCAAAGTGCTCGCAGAAACCTCGTCGGGTCTCGAACAGGAACTCGTCGGTTGGATTGGCGCCGAGCCGCGGAGGCAGCAGGGTGTAGTGGAAGGCCTCACGGTTGAAGAAGCGCAGGCCCGCCTGGACCAGGGACCAGGGGTCCTCCGCCTCCCGCTGCCAATCGCTGACCAGCCGGCGCATGCGCTCGGTGACATTGGGCGGGAGCTGCAGGGCCCTTCCACGCACCCAGTCCGGCGGCTCTGCGGTGCGATAATCCAGGCCCGAGCGCAGCCGATAGCGCCTTGCGCTGGTGATGGGATCCTTGGCGAGGAGCTGGAAATCCCCCGATCTCAAGCTGCCATCCGGCACCTCCAGCGGGACATCCAGGGCGAACAGCCAGCGCTGGTGGGTGGGCTCCATCAGGACCTCGTAGCCGATGGTCCCCTCCTGGTGGTGAACCTCGGTGGGGATCGCCCAGCTCGGGTCCAAACCGGGCGACCAGCCCCGCGCGTCCGCCTGCCAAAGGACTAGCCCTCGCCAATAAAGCCGATCCCCCTCGGGTGGCTCCTGATCGAAGCGGGCCCGAAACGCCAGCTCCCCGTTGACCACCAGCTCGCTGATGGCCCCCGGCTCAAGCCGGTCGCTCATCCCCATGGTCCCGATGCCGGGATCCAGGCGGAGGCTCCACAGGGGCCCGCTCAGGCGGGGAAACAACAGGAACAGGACCAGGGTCAGGGGCAAGGCCTGAGCGCAGAGCCTCAGGGCGATACCCGAAGTCACACGCCATCTGGGCTCGCCCAGGCCCCCGTTGAGGTCTACCAGCAGCGCCACGAGGCCCAGGGTGACCAGTCCCAGATAGACCGCAAGCGCCATAGACTGGTCGAACAGGAACTGGACCACCACCAGGAACCCCAGGACCACGGCCAGCACCCGCAGATCCCGTCGGTCCCGCACCTCCAACAGCTTCAGTGCCGCCATGGTGACGAACAGTGCGGTGCCACCCTGTTGCCCGGTCAGGTTGTGATGCACCGCGAGCACGTTGGCCGCCCCGGCGAGGGTCAGGGCCACCAGGATTACGCGCCCGGGCGCGGCCCTGGGCCACCGCAGGGCCACCACCCGCAGGGCGAAGAGCAGGCCGACGAAGGCATTGATGCGCCAGTCCAGGAACCGGGCCAGGGGCAGATAGGCGACCGCCGCGAGTAGGACGGTCGCGACGACCTGCGCCCGCTCAGGCGGCCCGCTGGTGAAGTCGGCTCGGGGCTTGGCTGTGCTCATAGAGCGCGAGCTCGGTGAGGCAGCGCTGGGCCTGGGCCTCCCCGCGCCCCAGGGGCACCAGGCGCCCGGGGAGCCGGAGACCGAATCGCAGCCGGGCCTCGGCGGCGTCGAGGACCTGGCGGGTGAGTAGGCTCAGGCGCCGCTCCGGATCCGGGGCCCGGAGCCGATCCCAGTCGATCCAGACGTCTTGGCCCTGATCCCCCCCGAACTGCTTGACCACCAGTCCGCGTTCTCGCGCCAGGGCCTTCCAGTCGAGGTGTCGTGGCGAGTCCCCGAGACGGTACTCCCGGGGACCGAGGAAGTCGTCGGCCCCCTCGCCCGCGGCGGCGGCCAGGCGCTGGGCCTGGTCGCCTCCCCCAGCGGGGGGCGACGGTGCCTCCGGGGCCGGTCGCGGGTAGACCAGGATCGTCGCTTGGCAGCGGACGTGGGACCAGGCGCGAAAGAGCCCCATGGGGTGACGGGTCTCCACCCTGACCTCGGTCAGGTGCAGGGGTCCTCGGCGCTCGCTGGGCTTTAGCAGGCCGAGGGGCTTCTGGTCGCGGGCCGCCAGGGTCAGAGGGCCGGCCGGGTTCAGTCCGTTCCGCGCCCAGAGGTCGTAGCGTCGGCTGCTACGCTCGTTGCGCACGATAAGCTCGAAGCGTGCCGCGTCCCCGGCGAACACCGGTGGCCCCGGTCGCACCTGGAGCGCGAGCCCCAGCAAGTTGAGCCAACAGTGGTGCATGGCCACCAGCGCGACTGCTGCGAGGAAGAAGGTGAACAAGAGCCCCAGATTGTTTTGATAGTTGAGCGACCCCAACAGCATCAGCAAGACCACGAAGCCGTAGAAGAGCCCGGTGCGGGTCGGCAGGATATAGACCTGCCGGGCACCGATTCGCGCCAGCCCATCCGCCCCGATGGGGGCCCGTCGGAACAGCCCCTGCAGCCAGCGACCGGCCCGCCCCGAGGGGCGTCGGCGCTCGGTGCCGCGCGGTGTGCCCAAGGGGTCAGGCCACCGGGACGGCGGAGAGGATGAAGGCGGCCACCTCCTCCTGATCGAGCCGTCCCACCCCGTCGGCCCCGAGCAGCCGGTGCACCGCCACCGACGACAGCACCGCCTGGAGGTCCTCCGGGATCACATAGGCGCGCCCTCCGAGCAGGGCCCAGGCCTTGGCCGCCCTCAGCAGGCCGATCCCCGCCCTTGGGGAGAGCCCGTGGATGAAACGATCCGAGCGACGCGTAAACAGGAGCAGCTCGTGGCAGTAATCGATCAACGGCGCTGCCGCATGGACCTGGGTCACCTGGCGCTGGAGCCCGGCCAGCTCCGCCGGGGTCAGCACCGGCCCCTGGCGCTCCACCATGGCGCGCCTGTCCTCTCCCGCCAGCAGGATCTTCTCCTGGGCGGCCGCCGGATAGCCCAGGCGGATGCGCATCAGGAACCGATCGAGCTGGGACTCAGGTAGGGGGAAGGTCCCCACCTGATAGGCGGGGTTCTGAGTGGCGATGACGAAGAAGGGCTCCGGCAGGGGCCGCGTCTCGCCGTCCACGGTGACCTGGCGCTCCTCCATCGCCTCGAGCAGGGCGCTCTGGGCCTTGGGGGTAGCCCGGTTGATCTCGTCGGCAAGCACGAGCTGGGAGAACAGGGGTCCGGGGTGGAAGCGGAAGCGCTCGGTCTCCCGTTCGTAGACCGAGACCCCCACGACGTCCGCCGGCAGCAGGTCGCTGGTGAACTGGATGCGGGCGAACTGGAGCCCCAACAGCCGCGCCAGCAGATGGGCCAAGGTGGTCTTGCCAACACCCGGCAGATCCTCGATCAGCAGGTGTCCACGGGCCAGCAGACAGGCCAGCGCCAGCCGCAGCTCCCGCTCCTTGCCCAGGATCACCGCCCCCGCCGCGTCGAGGGCGGCGTCCAGAAGGTTGACCCGAGCCGCTCTCAGATTGATCTGTGCCATGATGCTCCGGCGGAACCCTGGCGGCCTCCGGACAGGTGGAAAAAAGCCCCAGGATCCAGTGCCTTGTGTCCGGTCAACTCGGTTACACTCTGACCAAGCCCGATTCGATTCCAGACCCCATGCTCCGAAGCGACCCCTATGATGTCATCGTCATCGGCGGCGGCCACGCCGGCACCGAGGCGGCCCTGGCGGCCGCCCGGGCGGGGGTGCAAACCCTGCTGCTGACCCAAAACATCGAGACCATCGGGCAGATGAGCTGCAACCCGGCCGTGGGCGGAATCGGTAAGGGCCATCTCGTCAAGGAGATCGATGCGCTCGGCGGACTCATGGCCCGGGCGACGGATCGCGCCGGCATCCAATTCCGCATCCTCAACGCCAGCAAGGGTCCGGCGGTGCGGGCCACCCGCGCCCAGGCGGATCGGGCGCTCTACAAGGCCGCCGTTCGCGCCGCGGTGGAGTCCCAGCCAAACCTGTCGCTCTTCCAGCAGTCCGTGGATGACCTGATGGTCGAATCCGATGGCAACTGGGCTCGGGTCAGCGGGGTACGCACCCAGATGGGACTCTGCTTCAAGGCGCGGGCCCTGGTGTTGACGGTGGGCACATTTCTCGGCGGTCGCATCCATGTGGGCCTCGCGAATTATGAGGGCGGCCGGGCGGGTGATCCACCGGCCAACGCCCTGGCCCGACGCCTGCGGGAGCTCCCCCTGAGGGTGGAGCGTCTGAAGACCGGCACCCCGCCGCGCATCGACGGGCGCACCATCGATTATTCCCGCCTCGAGGAGCAGCCCGGTGACGACCCAGTGCCGGTCTTCTCCTTCCTGGGCCGGGCGACGGACCACCCCCGTCAGGTGAGCTGTCATATCGCGCGCACCAATGGCCGTACCCACGAGCTGATCCGTGCCGGCCTCTCCCGCTCGCCGCTCTACACGGGGGTGATCGAGGGTGTCGGCCCAAGGTACTGCCCATCCATTGAGGACAAGATCGTGCGCTTCGCCGACAAGGGCAGTCATCAGGTCTTTGTGGAGCCCGAGGGACTCAGTACCCACGAGGTCTACCCCAATGGCATCTCCACCAGCCTGCCGTTCGATGTGCAGTTGGACCTGGTGCGCTCCATCGAAGGTCTCGAGCGGGCCCACATCACGCGCCCGGGCTACGCCATCGAGTATGACTTCTTCGATCCCCAGGATCTCAGGCCGACCCTCGAGACCCAGCACATCGAGGG
>JBLMWY010000198.1:0-3326 GCA_050257475.1 Bdellovibrio bacteriovorus | reverse complement strand
CCCCAGCTATGGCCTATCTGGCCGTTCCGACCCGCCCCCCCGCCGAGCCCGGGGTAAGTCCACCGGACGAGGAGACCCTGGCCCGCGCCTACCAGATCCTGAGCGCGAGGCTGCCCGCGGTCGAGTACCTCATTGCCTATGAGGGGGATGCGTTCGGCTCCACCGGGCAAGTGGAGGACGATATCCTCGCGGTCGCGGCGGTTCACCCCTTGCGGGAGGAGGCCCTGCGCGCCCTGCTCGCGAAGGCACAGGCGGGCTGGGAGGTCGTGGAGCGGCTCGTGGCGGCAGACGCCTTGCGGCGCGTCGAGTATCAGGGCCATCGCTACTACCACAGGCCCCTACCCCGAGCGCCCCAGTAGGTGCCCCTGCGGATGCCCATGGCAAAGACCTCCGCGGACACGCCACCCTCGGGGAGCCGCGATCAGCCGCCCCCCGCCTGGCACACCCTCCCGATCGAGGACGTCCTGGGTGCCCTGGGCAGCGTGCTCGACGGGGGGCTCAGCCACACGGAGGCCACCGAGCGACTGGCCCGGCAGGGCCCCAACGCGCTGCCGGAGGCCAGCGGGCGCGGCATCGCGCGGATGGTGCTCGACCAGTTCTCGGATTTCATGATCCTGGTGCTGGTCGCCGCGGCGATCGTCTCGGGCCTGGTCGGCGAGCCGACCGACACCATCGCCATCCTCGTCATCGTGCTCCTAAACGCGGCCATTGGGGTCGCCCAGGAGTGGCGTGCCGAGCGCGCGATGGCGGCCCTTCGTCGGATGGCCGCGCCCACCGCCCGGGTGCGTCGCGGGGGCATCGCCCTGGAGCTGCCCGCCGCCGAGCTGGTGCCGGGCGACATCGTGCTGCTGGAGGCCGGCAACGTCGTGCCCGCCGACCTGCGGCTCGCCGAGGCCGCTCAGCTTCGGGTCGCGGAGGCCGTCCTCACCGGGGAGTCGCAGCCGGTGGACAAGGGCGTGGAGGCCCTGCCCGATGCCTCCCTGCCGCTCGGGGACCGCACCAACATGGTCTGGAGGGGGACCCTGGTCGCCAACGGTCGCGCCGTCGGTGTGGTGGTCGCGACGGGGATCGCCACCGAGCTCGGACGCATCGCCCGGCTGCTGGCGTCGGCGGAGGAGGTAAAGACGCCGCTGCAGAAGCGCTTGGCCCGCTTCGGCACCCGGTTGGCGTGGGTCATCCTGTGCATCTGCGCCATCGTCTTTGCCGCTGGGCTCCTGCGGGGCGAGCCGCCCGTGCTGATGTTCCTCACCGCCGTCAGCCTGGCCGTGGCGGCGATCCCCGAGGCCTTGCCGGCCGTGGTGGCGATCTCGCTCGCGCTCGGCGCGGCCAAGATGGCGCGGCAGAACGCCCTCATCCGTCGACTGCCCGCGGTGGAGACCCTCGGCTCCGTCACCTACATCTGCTCCGACAAGACCGGCACCCTGACGCAGAACCACATGCGGGCGGAGGCCTTCTTCGCGGACGGTGAGGAAACGGGGGCCGAACCCTGGCCGAGCCTGTGGCGCTGCATGGCCCTGGCGAGCGACGCGGCGGTGGATCCCGCGGGCGGCCTCCTCGGCGAGCCCACCGAGGTGGCGCTGCTGGAGGCGGCGCTCGCGCGCGGCCTCGACCTGACCCCATTGGCCAGGAAGCTGCCGCGCATCGCCGAATTTCCATTCGACTCCGAGCGCAAGCGGATGGCCACGGTGCACCGGCAAGCACCGGAAAGCGGACCGGTCCGCGAGGGTGGCACCCAGGAATCCGCCCAGGTCGGGGGCCTGATCGCCCTGGTCAAGGGTGCCCCGGAGGCCGTGATCGAGCACTGCCCCAGACGCCTCACCGCGGGCGGTCCAGCGCCCTTCGATGGCACGGCGGTGCTCGCGGTGGCCGAGGCCATGGCGGGGCGCGGGCTGCGCGTGCTGGCCTTCGCGGAGCGCCACCTCGACGCCCTGCCCCAGGACATCGCCGAGGTGGAGCGGGAGCTTACCTTCCTTGGCCTGGTGGGCCTGATGGACCCACCGCGAGAGGAGGCCGCGGACGCCGTGGAAGAATGCCGCACCGCCGGCATCGTGCCGGTGATGATCACCGGCGACCATCCCGCCACGGCCCGCGCGATTGCCGCGCGGCTTGGCATCCTGGACCATGCGGGACGGGTCGTCACCGGTCGCGAGCTGGCCGCGCTTTCCGACACCGACTTCGCCTGTCAGGTCAGGGACATTCGGGTCTATGCTCGGGTGGACCCGGAGCAGAAGATTCGCATCGTGCGGGCCCTGCAGGCCGCCGGCGAGCTCGCCGCCATGACCGGTGATGGGGTGAACGACGCCCCGGCCCTAAAGCGTGCCGACATCGGCGTGGCCATGGGCCGGGGCGGGACCGACGTGGCCCGCGAGGCGGCGCACATGGTCCTGCTGGACGACAACTTCGCCACCATCGTGCACGCCGTAAAAGAGGGACGGCGCATCTTCGACAACATCCGCAAGTTCATCAAATACACGATGACCAGCAACTCGGGCGAGATCTGGACGATCTTTCTCGCCCCCTTCCTCGGCCTGCCGATCCCGCTCCTGCCCATCCACATCCTCTGGATCAACCTGGTCACGGACGGCCTGCCCGGCTTGGCGCTGGCGGCCGAGCGCGCCGAGGACGACATCATGCGCCGGCCCCCGCGGCGCCCCGATGAGGGCATCTTCGCCCACGGCCTGTGGCAGCACATGCTCTGGGTCGGGCTGCTCATGGGCGCGGTTTGCCTGATCCTGCAGGCCTGGGCGATTCGACACGCCGGCTCGCACTGGCAGACCATGGTGTTCACCGTCCTGGTCCTGTCGCAGCTCGGTCATGTGATGGCGATCCGCTCGGAGCGGGACTCGCTCTTGCGCATCGGTATCGCCAGCAACCCGTTGCTCCTGGCGGCCGTCGCCAGCGCCGTTGCCCTGCAGCTCGCCATCATTTACACCCCGACGCTGAACCGGATCTTCAAGACCGAATCCCTTGGCTGGGACGAGCTTGCGCTCTGTCTGTTCCTGTCGACCCTGGTCTTCTTCGCCGTCGAGGTGGAGAAGCAACTCGTGCGGCGAGGGCTGCTCTATGGGAAGGGTCCGACCAGACCCGGCGAACCGGGGCGACCATCCGCTGATCATCGCCAAGTAGGACGCTAGACGACTTCGATGAGCGCTTGCATCCGTGGCTCTTGAATGGCCGCCCGCTCGCGGGCCGATCTGGACCCATCGCCCCGAGGGCCTTGTGTCTCCCTCGACTCGGCCGGGTGCGGCGCGCTCCCCGATCCTTGTCGGCGTGAGCGCCTGCCTGCTCGGCGAGCCCGTGCGCTATGACGGTACGGACCAGCGGGA
>JBLMWY010000197.1:0-2792 GCA_050257475.1 Bdellovibrio bacteriovorus | reverse complement strand
CCCTCCTGGCTTTTGCAACTGCTCGCGGTTGCCCCTAACCTAGACGGCGCCTTCCCGAGGGCGCGCCGGAGGCGGTCAGCATCAGGTGCGCGCTGAACCCAAAGCCAAACATCGAGATCTCAAGACCACTTATCCCGGAGCCATCCCATGCCTTATCCCAAGGAAAGATCCCTTGCCCTTGCGTTCGCCGCCCTGCTCGGCGCCGCCGTCGCCTCCAGCGCGGCCGCCCAGTCGCCCGAGGGTCAAGCACAGCCGCCCCAAGGCAATCCCGCCGAGGCCTTCATCAAGCAGCACGACACCGACGGCGACGGCAAGGCCAGCCAGGCGGAGGTGCTGGCACCCCCAGGCGCGCGCTTCAAGGAGCTGGACACCAACGGTGACGGTTCCGTCACCGCGGACGAGTTCCGCCAGGCGTTCGAGGCACAGGTGCCGGCGGAGGCGCGCCAGAAGATGAAGGAGCGGGGCATGGGCGACCCAGGCGAGGGGTTCCTGAAGGAGATGGATAAGAACGGGGACGGCAAGGTGGATCTGGCCGAATCCCAGGAGCCGACGCTGGAGGGATTCAAGCAGATGGACGCTGACGGCGACGGTTTCGCCACCCTTGAGGAGGCCGATGCCTTCCTCCGCAAGATGTGGGAGGAGATGCGCCGGATGCATGAGCAGCAGCAGGGTAAGCCGCCGGCCCAGTAAGGTCCCTAAGTGGCGTCGGCGGCTCCACGCCGGCGCCAGTTGGCCCTTAAGACGCCGAGGTAGGCCACGACCGGCGCTCGCATCGAGGACACGCCATGCGCCAGTCGTTGAGACTCCTGCTCGCCCTCTGCCTGATGGTCCCCTTGGCCGCAATCTGCGACGAAGGCGAGGCTCAAGCAAGCGTCCGGGGGACGGCCTTCTACCACGAGACCATCGACCTGCCGCCCGGCGCCGTGTTCGAGGCTACCCTGGCGGACGTGGCCCGCGCCGATGCCCCCGCGATGCCCCTGGGTCGCGCCATCCTGGACGGCCGCTCGGGCCCGCGCTTCGCCTTTACCATCCCCTACGCCCCGGCACGCATCGACCCCCGCGGCCGCTATGCCGTGCGCGCAACCATCACCCTGGACGGCCAGCTCCTCTTCACCTCCGACACGGTGCATCCCGTGATCAGCGGTGGCCACCCCGACACGGTCGAGATTCCCCTGCGCCAGGTCGGCCCACCTCATGGCCTGCGCCTGCCGGCCACCTTCCGTGGCGTCCTGCCCTGCGCCGACTGCCCCGGCATTCGCCACCACCTGGACCTCTGGGCGGACAACGACTTTCATCTGCGTCGGGAGTGGCTTGAGCGCGGGCTCGTGCGTGACGACCTGGGGCGTTGGCACTTCGAGCCCGGGCCCCGGGCCCTGATCCTCACAGGCGACGCGGAGATGCCCCTGCAGTTCCAGGTCATTGGCCCCAACGAGCTGCGTGCGCTCGATCTGCAAGGCAACCCCATCGAGTCCGCGCTCGACTACGCCCTGCGAAGCGCCGGGACCCTCACGCCCGACATTGGAACGGGCTCCGGCGTGCTTGCCATCGCCGCAGCCAAATGCGGGGCCAAGGTTTGTGCAACTGACACAGATCCACGTGCCGTCGCGGCTGCCGAGCGCAATACCGCGCTGAATGGGGTCAAGATAGAGGTCCGAGGCGGCGACCTCTTCGGTGCCTATGCAGGCCCTTTCGACGTGATCCTCGCCAATCTACCCAACGAGATCGTCGCGCCCTCCTATCGTCGTCACCTTCGGCCCGAGGATATCCGCACCTTCGCGGGCGGGGAGGCTGGCAACGAGCACCTGATCGCACTCCTCGATTCTGCTTCAGCCCTTACGTCCCCCCGGTCGCGGCTGTTCCTCGGCGTACACTCGCTGACCGACTATCACGCCACACTGCGATCGGCGATTCGCCGTTATACGACACGGCTTCTGGATCTGGAGGAGCTTCCCGCAAAGGCCTTTGTGACCGACAACCTCACCTTCTATCAGGCACTGAATGAGGCCGGGATTATCCGCATCTTCCGGAATGCCACTGGGCAGTGGTGCACCTACGGCTATGTCTATGAGCTTGCGCTGGCCTAAGCTGCCCCCCGGGGCCGCTCGTGCATCGAGGCGCGGACGATTTCAGAGCGGTGCGGTGGCGCCGATCAAGAGCACCTTCGCCCCGCGCACGGGCCCCTGCTTCAACTCCAGGAGGGCGCGGTTCGCTTCCTCCAGGGGATAGGTCTGGACCTCGGGCCGCAGCGGCACCTCGGCTGCGAGCGGCAGAAACTCGGCGATGTCCCAGTGGGTGACGTTTGCCACCGTCTTGATCTCCTTCTCCAGCCACAGGTGGTCCCGATAGCTCAGCCGGAGCAGTGCCTCCTTGTCGCGCGCCTCCTTGCGGATGGCGTTGATCACCAGCCGCCCCCCGGGCCTCAGATTCCCGAGGGCCTCCACCACCGGCAGCCAGGCAGGGGTGGTGTCGATGATGGCATCCAGGGGCTCGGGGGCCCGCTCCGTGGTCTCGCCGGCCCATACGGCCCCCAGCTCCAGAGCGAAGGCGCGGGCCCCGGCGTCGCGGGCGAACACGAAGATCCGGGTGCGCGGATAGAGCCGCCGGCAGAGCTGGAGCACCAGATGGGCGGATCCGCCGAAGCCGGTGAGGCCCAGGGACTGGCCATCGGCGATTCCGGTCAGCTTGAGGGAGCGATAGCCGACGGCCCCGGCACAGAGGAGCGGCGCGGCCTGGACGTCGGAGAAGACCTCCGGGATCGGGTACGCGTAGGCCTCCGGGACCGTCATCAGCTC
>JBLMWY010000196.1:0-11192 GCA_050257475.1 Bdellovibrio bacteriovorus | reverse complement strand
GCGAGAGGCTGCAAGTGTAGCGCCAACCCCGGGGCTTGGCGAAGCGCTCACGGGACCTGGGGCTTTCCAATCCGGGCGATTGGGCCGATGATTCGAGCATGGACGCCTTCCCCTACCCTGTCGCCCGGATCGGGATCATCGGCGGCGGTCAGCTCGGCCGCATGATGGTCATGGCCGGCCAGCGCCTCGGCTGCACCTGCGTGGTGCTGGACCCCACCCCAGGGTCGCCGGCCGGCCAGGTGGCGGGCCACCAGATCGTGGGGGATTACCACGACCCGGGAA
The DNA here is from genome assembly GCA_050257475.1 of Bdellovibrio bacteriovorus. Lineage (GTDB taxonomy): Bacteria > Pseudomonadota > Gammaproteobacteria > Chromatiales > Chromatiaceae > Thiodictyon. Next base: position 10,910 of record JBLMWY010000196.1, on the reverse strand, counting down.
AGCTCCGGGAGCTGGCGGAGGCCTGCGACGTCACCACCTTCGACATCGAGGACATCGACACCGAGACCCTGATCGAGCTGGAGCGGGAGGGCTGCCGCATTCGGCCGGATCCCCGGGTGCTGGCGGTGATCCAGGACAAGCTGACCCAGAAGGAGGCCCTGGCCGCGGCGGGGATCCCCACCGCCCCCTTCGTCCCCATGCCGGAACCGGGGTCCGCTGCCTTCGCCGACTTCGGCTATCCGCTGGTGCAGAAGGCCCGGCGCGGCGGCTATGACGGGCGCGGGGTGGCGGTGATGCGGGAGGCGGCGGACTTCGAAACCCACCTGCCCGTCCCCTCCCTGGTGGAGCGCTTCATCCCCCAGGCCAAGGAGGTCGCGGTGCTGGTGGCCCGCGGCCTGGACGGGGACTGCCGCTGCTACCCGCCGGTGGAGATGTGCTTCCGCCCGGGGGAGAACGTGCTGGACATGCTGCTGGCGCCGGCCGACCTAATGCCGGAGGTCGCCACCGCCGCCCAGGCCCTGGCCAGGCGCACGGTGGAGGCCCTAGGCGGCGTGGGCATCTTCGGCATCGAGATGTTCCTGACCGGCGGGGGCGAGCTGCTGGTCAACGAGGTGGCGCCGCGTACCCACAACTCGGGCCATCACACCATCGAGTCCAATGTCACCGACCAGTTCGAGCAGCATCTGCGCGCCATCCTGGGTCTGCCCCTTGGCTCGACGGAGCAGCTCTGTCCCGCGGCCATGATCAATCTGCTGGGCGCCCCGGGACACCGTGGGCGCCCGCTCATCAAGGGTCTGGCGGCGGCACTCGCCATCCCCGGGGTGGGCGTGCACATCTACGGAAAGGCGGCCACCGCCCCCTTCCGCAAGATGGGCCACGTGACGGTGCTCGACGACGACCTCCAAGCGGCCCGCCGCAAGGCCGAACAGGTGCGCGCGCTGATTGAGATCACCGGGGAGGATCATCCGTGAGCGCCAACCCTAGCGACCGCCGAAACCGCCCCCTGGTGGGGATCATCATGGGCAGCGATTCGGACCTGCCGGTGATGCAGGAGGCCGCGACCGTCCTCGAGGATTTCGGGGTGCCCTTCGAGATGACCATCGTCTCGGCCCACCGCACCCCGGCGCGCCTGTATGACTATGCCGGGCGGGCGGCGGAGCGGGGGCTCAAGGTCATCATCGCCGGGGCCGGCGGGGCCGCCCATCTCCCCGGCATGGCCGCGGCCCTCAGCCCGCTGCCGGTGATCGGTGTCCCGGTCAAGACTTCGGCCCTGGGTGGACAGGACTCGCTGCTCTCCATCGTGCAGATGCCCGCCGGGGTGCCGGTGGCCACCGTGGCCATCAACGGCGCCAAGAACGCGGGCATCCTGGCCGCCCAGATCCTCGCCACCGCCGATCCGGACCTGCTCGCGCGGGTGGCAACCTTCAAGCGGGACCTGGAGTCCCTGGTGCTGGAGAAGGCGGCACGCATGGACGGGGCCAAGACCGACTGAGCCCGCGCCGACCTCGGCCGCGGCGTGATCCCCGTCGCCCTTTGGGCACGCGCCGGTGGTCAGCGCCCGGCGCTTCGGCATAATCCTAGGGTAGAGCCTCCGAGGGTGCGCGGCCGCACCGGTTGAACGCCTCGGGACCCGCCGCCGCGAAGGGCAGCCACACCGCCCGCCGATCACCCGGACCGACCTCGCGTTCCGTCAGGAGCCAACGTTGGACATCGCCGAGCTACTCGCCTTCAGCGTCAAGAACAACGCCTCGGACCTGCATCTCTCGGCGGGGCTGCCGCCCATGATCCGGGTCGACGGGGACATGCGCCGTATCAATGTCCCGCCGCTGGAGCACCGCACGGTGCACTCGCTTGTCTACGACATCATGAACGACAAGCAGCGCAAGGACTACGAGGAGTTCCTGGAGACCGACTTCTCCTTCGAGATCCCGGGCGTGGCGCGCTTCCGCGTCAACGCCTTCAACCAGAAGCGCGGCGCCGCGGCGGTCTTCCGCACCATCCCCTCCAAGGTGCTGACCCTGGAGGACCTGAAGGCCCCGGCCATCTTCAAGGACATCGTCGATGTGCCCCGCGGCCTGGTGCTGGTCACCGGGCCCACGGGCTCGGGCAAGTCCACCACCCTGGCGGCCATGGTGGACCACCTCAACGACAACCAATATGCCCACATCCTCACCATCGAGGATCCCATCGAGTTCGTGCACACCAGCAAGAAGTGCCTGGTGAACCAGCGCGAGGTGCACCGGGATACCCTGGGGTTCAGCGAGGCCCTGCGCTCGGCCCTGCGCGAGGACCCGGACATCATCCTGGTGGGTGAGATGCGTGACCTGGAGACCATCCGCCTGGCGCTCACCGCAGCGGAGACCGGGCACCTGGTGTTCGGCACGCTGCACACCACCTCGGCAGCCAAGACCATCGACCGCATCATCGACGTCTTCCCGGCGGCGGAGAAGGACATGGTGCGCACCATGCTCTCGGAATCCCTGCGCTCGGTCATTGCCCAGACCCTGCTGAAGAAGACCGGCGGGGGCCGGATTGCCGCCCACGAGATCATGATCGGCACCCCGGCCATCCGGAACCTGATCCGCGAGGCCAAGGTGGCGCAGATGTACTCCGCCATCCAGACCGGCCAGGCCCACGGCATGCAGACCCTGGATCAGAACTTGAAGGAGCTGATGCAGAAGGGGCTCATCGCCCGCAAGGACGCCCGGGCCAAGGCCCAGAACAAGGACGACTTCATGTAGCGCCAGATCCGGGACTCAGCCCCGGGGATGCCCGGCACAGGCCGGCTCGACCTGACTTGCGAGGTGACGACGATGGATCTCAAAGAGGCCCTGGAGAAGCTGCTCGCGGCCCTGGTGGAGACCAAAGGGTCAGACCTCTTCATCACCGCCGGCTGGCCCCCCAGCATCAAGGTGGACGGGGCTATACGCCCCGCCGGCAAGCAGCCCCTGACGACCGAGCAGGCCCGGGAGATGGTCCTGATGGTGATGAACGACACCCAGCGGGAGGAATTTCTCCGCACCAAGGAGTGCCAGTTCGCCATCGACCGGCCCAAGGTAGGCCGCTTCCGGGTGAGCGCCCTGATCCAGAGGGACGCCGCCGCCATGGTGCTGCGGCGCATCGAGACCCGGATCCCCACCATCGAGGAGCTCAAGCTCCCGCCGGTGCTGCGCGATCTGGCCATGACCAAGCGCGGCATGGTGATCTTCGTGGGCGGCACCGGCACCGGCAAGTCCACCTCGCTGGCCGCCCTGGTGGGCTACCGCAACCGCCACAGCACCGGTCACATCATCACCATCGAGGACCCGATCGAATACGTCCACGACCACGACGGCTGCATCATCACCCAGCGCGAGGTGGGCGTGGACACGGAGTCCTTCGAGGTCGCCCTGAAGAACACCCTGCGCCAGGCCCCGGACGTGATCCTGATCGGCGAGATCCGCACCCGTCAAACCATGGAGTACGCCATCGCCTTCGCCGAGACCGGTCACCTGGTGCTGGCGACCCTGCATGCCAACAACGCCAACCAGGCCCTCGACCGCATCATCAACTTCTTCCCCGATGACTCGCGCAACCAGCTCCTGCTGGACCTGTCGCTCAACCTCAAGGCCGTGGTGGCCCAGCAGCTCATCCCCAGGAAGGGAGGCAAGGGCCGGCGGGCGGTGGTGGAGGTCATGATCAACACCCCGCTGGTGGGGGACCTGATCCGCAAGGGGGAGGTGCACAAGCTGAAGGAGCTGATGAAGCGCTCCCGCGAGCAAGGCATGGTGACCTTCGACCAGGCCCTCCACGACCTCTACAAGGAGGGGGAGATCAGCTACGAGGACGCGCTGAAGTACGCGGACTCCGCCAACGAGGTGCGGCTCTTGATCAAGCTCCAGGGGGGAGAGGATCAGCTGCGGGCCATGGACAGGTCCATCGAGGGCATCTCACTGGTCGGCGAGCCCTCGGAGCGGGACCAGCTCCGTCGCTAGGCCCCGCCCTCCCTGGGCCCGCGATCGCTCGATAGCGGATAGGGCGGCCCGGCGGATCCAGGTGCGCGTGCCGGTTCGCGACGGTTTCGTCACCCGCCCTCAGAAGCCCATCTTCTCGAAGAAGCTCTTGACCCCATCCAGCCAGCTATGGGACTGGGGACTGTGGCGGGAGCCGCCCTCCTGGACGCTGGCATCGAACTCGCGCAAGAGCTCCTTCTGACGCTCGGTGAGGTTCACCGGGGTCTCCACCACGACGCGGCACAGCAGGTCCCCCACGGTGGCCCCGCGTACTGGCTTAACCCCCTTGCCGCGGACCCGGAACATCTTGCCCGTCTGGGTACCTGGTGGGATCTTGAGCATCACCTTGCCGTCCAGGGTCGGCACGGCGAGCTCACCCCCCAGGGCGGCCACCACGAAGCCGATGGGCACCTCACAGTAGAGATGGCTGTCCTCCCGGGTGAAGATGGGGTGGTCCTGGACCTGGATCTGGACATAGAGGTCCCCGGCGGGACCCCCGTGCTCCCCGCGCTCCCCCTCGCCTGAGAGCCTGATACGGTCGCCCGTGTCGACCCCCGGCGGGACCTTGACCGACAAGGTCTTCTCCTCCTGCAGTCGACCGCGTCCGTGACAGTGCCCGCAGGGGTCCTCGATCACCTGACCGCTGCCGCGGCATTGGGGACAGGTCTGCTGGAGGGAGAAGAACCCCTGCTGCATGCGTACCTGGCCGCTGCCGCGGCAGGTCGGGCAGGTCTTAGGCGCCGTGCCCGGCTTGGCCCCGCTGCCACCGCAGAACTGACAGTCCACCAGGGTGGGGATGCGGATCTTGACATCCTTGCCGGCGACCGCCTCCTCCAGGCTAAGGCTGAGATCGTAGCGCAGGTCCGACCCACGCCCGCTGCGCCGGCCGGCCCGGCCACCGAAGATGTCGCCGAACACGTCGCCGAAGATGTCCTGGAAGGAGCCGCCCCCCGCGAAGTCCCCAGGACCACCGAAGCCGCCCGCCTCCACCCCCGCGTGGCCGAACTGATCGTAGGCGGTACGCTTCTTGGGGTCGGTCAGCACGTCGTAGGCCAGTTTGGCCTCCTTGAAGCGCTCCTCGGCCCCCTTGTCCCCCGGGTTGCGATCCGGGTGGTACTTCATCGCGAGACGCTTGAAGGCCTTCTTGACGTCGGCCTCGCTGGCGTTGCGCGCAACCCCCAGGACTTCGTAGTAGTCGCGTTTGGACATTCGGCAGTGGCGAGTGGCGAGTGGCGAGGATCGAGGCGCTGCCCCGATCCCGGAGATGGTGCTGGATCAGAGGCGGCGCCGCGCGCGGCCCATGTGCATACGCCCTTCGGTCAGCGCCGCGGCAGGGCCACGGCGCTGGTCTTCGGCTACGGCTTCTTGTCGTCCTTGACCTCTTCGAACTCGGCGTCCACCACGTCGTCGTGGGCACCGCCGGAGCCACCGCTCGCGCCTCCATGGGCACCAGGTCCGGCCTCGGCCCCACCTTGGGGGCCCGCCTGGGCCCCACTCTGGGCATAAAGCCGCTCGGCCATCTTGGCGGAGGCGTCGCCCAGCTTCTTGGTCAGCGACTCGATACGGTCCTTATCGTCGCCCTTCATGGCCTCTTCCAGATCGCGGATGGCGGACTCGATGGCGTCCTTCTCGCCGCTCTCCATCTTGTCCCCGATCTGGGCCATGGACTTGCGGGTGGCATGGACCATGTTGTCCGCGTGGTTGCGGGCCGCCACCAACTGGTGGAAACGCCGGTCCTCCTCGGCGTGGGCCTCGGCATCCTTCACCATCTTGGCGATCTCCGCCTCGGAGAGGCCGGAGGAGGCCTTGATGATGATGGACTGCTGCTTGCCCGTGGCCTTGTCCTTGGCGGAGACGTTGAGGATGCCGTTGGCGTCGATGTCGAACTTGACCTCGATCTGGGGCACCCCGCGCGGGGCGGGTGGAATGTCGGAGAGGTCGAAGCGGCCGAGGGATTTGTTATCCACGGCCCGCTCGCGCTCACCCTGCAGCACGTGCACCGTCACCGCCGTCTGGCTGTCATCGGCGGTGGAGAAGACCTGGCTGGCGGAGGTCGGGATGGTGGTGTTCTTCTCGATCAGCTTGGTCATGACGCCGCCCAGGGTCTCGATCCCCAGGGACAGGGGGGTAACGTCCAGGAGCAGCACGTCCTTGACCTCGCCCCCCAACACACCTCCCTGGATGGCGGCCCCGATGGCCACCGCCTCGTCGGGGTTGACGTCCTTGCGGGGGGCCTTGCCGAAGAACCCCTCCACCTTGGCCTGGACCTTGGGCATGCGGGTCTGACCGCCGACCAGGATCACCTCGTCGATCTGGCCGGCGGTGAGCCCGGCATCCTTGAGCGCAATGCGGCAGGGCTCGATGGTGCGGTCCACCAGGTCCTCCACCAGGGACTCCAGCTTGGCCCGGGTGAGCTTGACGTTGAGATGCTTGGGGCCGGTCTGATCCGCCGTGATGTAGGGCAGGTTGATGTCGGTCTGCTGGCTAGAGCTGAGCTCAATCTTGGCCTTCTCCGCCGCCTCCTTGAGGCGCTGCAGGGCCAGCGGATCGTTGTGCAGGTCCACCCCCTGGGACTTCTTGAACTCGGCGGCCAGGAACTCGATGATCCGCAGGTCGAAGTCCTCGCCCCCGAGGAAGGTGTCCCCGTTGGTGGAGAGCACCTCGAACTGGTGCTCCCCCTCGATCTCCGCGATCTCGATGATGGAGATGTCGAAGGTCCCGCCGCCCAGGTCGTAGACGGCAATCTTTTGGTCCCCCCGCTTCTTGTCCATGCCGTAGGCGAGGGCCGCGGCGGTAGGCTCGTTGATGATGCGCTTGACCTCAAGCCCGGCGATGCGCCCCGCGTCCTTGGTGGCCTGGCGCTGGGAGTCGTTGAAATAGGCGGGCACGGTGATGACCGCCTCGCTGACCGTCGAGCCCAGGTAGTCCTCGGCGGTCTTCTTCATCTTCTGGAGGACCTTGGCCGAGATCTCCGGCGGGGCCATCTTGCGGCCGTTGACCTCCACCCAGGCGTCGCCGTTGTCCGCCTTGACGATGGTGTAGGGCACCATGCCCTTGTCCTTGGCCACCACCTGATCATCGTAGCGGCGTCCGATCAGGCGCTTGATGGCGAACAGGGTGTTCTTGGGGTTGGTCACCGCCTGGCGCTTGGCGGACTGGCCCACCAGCACCTCGCTGTCGCTGGTGTAGGCGACGATGGAGGGCGTGGTCCGGTCCCCCTCGGCATTCTCGATGACCTTGACGCTGTCGCCCTCCATGACGGCCACACAGGAGTTGGTGGTGCCGAGGTCGATACCGATGATCTTTCCCATCTTATGTCTCCAATGAGTCTCGTCTGAGCGGCGCCTTTCTTGTCGTCTTAGCAGGCGCCGAATTGCCCCTTCAGTTGGGGGGAAACCGGCCCCCGTTCAACCCCGTAGACAAGGCCCCGGCTCGCGCGCCGAGAGCGCCCCGGCCTCATCCATTGCCGGACACCATGACCAAGGCCGGGCGGACCAGGCGGCCGTTGAGCGTGTAGCCCTTCTGCAGCACCGCCACCACGGTGTTTGGAGGGAGATCGGGGCGCGGCTGTACGGTCATGGCCTGATGCAGCTCCGGGTTGAAGGCCTGGCCCTCGGGCTCGACCGGCTCCACGCCGAACTTGGCCATCACGTCGCCGAGGAGCTTGAGCGTCAGCTCCATCCCCTCCTGCAGCTTGGCGACATCGGCATCCGACTCCTGGGCGGCGCCAAGCCCCAGCTCCAGGCTGTCACGTACCTGCAGCAGCTCGCGCACGAAGCCGTCGAGCGCGTACTTGTGGGCCTTCTCCAGCTCCGCGGCCTGACGGCGACGCAGGTTCTCGATCTCGGCCCTGGCCCGCAGCAGCAGATCCCAGCTCTCTTCCGCCTTGGCGCGGGCCGCCTCGAGCTCCGCCGTCAGCTCCGCCACGGTCGGGGTGTGCTGCTCGATAGCCTCAGGGTCCTGCGCCTCGCCCGGTCCTGAGCCCCCGGATGGGCGCTCCGCCTCTCGGTTGGGGTTGTCCCCTGGATCCTGCGTCATGGTGACCTCCAGTGCTGCAAGGGGTCGCGCCCGTGCACCGCCGGCCTCACGCCGGCAGGGTCCGCGCCCCATCGAATTGTCTATTGGCGAAGCGCGGCCGCCAGGAGCCGGGCGGTGACATCGACGATGGGGATTACCCGCTGGTAGTCCATGCGGGTGGGTCCGATGACGCCCAGCACGCCCACCACCTGCCCCTCGACCCGGTAGGCCCGGGTCACCACGCTCATGTCGTCGAGCAGACCGTAGCCCGACTCGTCGCCGATGAAGATCTGAACCCCGTCCGCCTCGATGCAGCGGTCGAGGATGTGCAGCATCTCGCGCTTCTGATTGAAGGCGTCGAAGAGCTGCTTGAGCCGCTCCATGCTCGCCAGCTCGCCGAACTCCATCAGGTTGGTCTGACCGGCGATCACGTAGTCGTCGGGTCGCTCGGCGGACTCCACCACCTCATGGGCGAGGGTCACGGCGCGCATCATAAGCGCGTCCATGTTGGCATGGGTGCGCTTGAGGTCCTCGAGCAGCCGCTTGCGCACCTCCGCGATATCCTGGCCGGTGAACATCCGGTTGAGGAAATTGGCCGCCTCCTCCAGCTCCGACGGCGTGAAGCTGCGCTCGGTGGTGATGACCCGGTTGTGCACCTCGCCCTCGCAGGTTACCAGGATCGCGAGCACCCGGGCCCCGGACAGGGGCAGCAGCTCGATCTGCCGGAAGGCATTGCGCTCGTAGCGGGGCATCATTACCACGCCAGCCAGGTGGGTGACCCCCGAGAGCAGCCGCGAGGTGGTCTCAACCAGCGACTTGGCATCCTTGCCGCCGGCGAAGCGCAGGCGCAGCGACTCCAGGTCGTCCTCCGAGGGCGGATGGATCGTCAGCAGCGAGTCGACGAATAGCCGGTACCCCGCCACCGTCGGCACCCGTCCGGCGGAGGTGTGAGGCGAGACCACCAGACCCAGATCCTCGAGGTCGGCCATGACGTTGCGGATGGTGGCGGGGCTGAGCTCCAAGCCCGTGTCCTTGGCGAGGGTTCGTGAGCCCACCGGCTGCCCATCCTTGATGTAGCGCTCCACCAGCGCCTTCAGGAAGTGCAGGGCGCGCTCGCTGACCTGGGTCTCGCCGTGCCGAATTGGGTTTGCCACGCCTCTACCGTCGAATCGCTCGCTGGTGCCGGATATCGGCCTCGCCCGCGCTGTTAGCACTCAAAGACGCCGAGTGCTAAACGCCGCCAATCTAGGCACTCCCCGCCGGGCTGTCAAGGTGACGGGGACCCAGTTTCGCCACCCCGGTGCGCCCCCGCCCCACCGGCGCAATCCTGGTGCCGGTCCAGGTCTCCAGGCTTGGAGCCTGATCCGGCCCATGCTAGTGTTTTGGCGTCGCGTCCCTCCCAACTCCGGCCCGCCCCAGCCGTCGGGGAACCCATGCCCCCATTCCGAACCATTGGCATCATCGGCAAGCAGGGTAGCGCCACGGGGGTCGGCGCCACGCTTCAGCGCCTGAGCGCCTACCTGAGCCTCAGGGGTCTTGGGATGCTGCTCGACGCCGAGAGCGCGCGCCTGCTGGGACAGCCGGCGACCGCCGGCATGCCGGTGGCGGTCCTCGGCTCCCGCAGCGACCTGGTGGTGGTGGTGGGAGGCGATGGCACCCTCCTGCACGCGGCCCGGGCCATGGCCGCGCACCGCGTCCCCCTGGTCGGGATCAATCTCGGACGGCTCGGATTCCTGGTCGACGTCTCGCCGGACCACATCGAGGAGGCCATGGACGCCATCCTGGCCGGCGAGTACGAGACTGATGCCCGGGCCCTCCTGTCCGCGGTGGTGATGACCGATTCCGACCCCCAACGGGCCTACGCCGCGCTCAACGACGTGGTGATCCACAAATGGAACACCGCGCGCATGATCGAATTCGAGACCTATATCGATGGGGTCTTCGTCAACGCCCAGCGCTCCGACGGGCTCATCGTCGCCACCCCGACGGGCTCCACCGCCTATGCCCTGTCCGGCGGCGGGCCCCTGGTGGATCCCGCCCTGGATGCCATCCTGCTGGTCCCCATCTGCCCCCATGATCTGAGCAACAGGCCCCTGGTGGTGCCGGGTGACCGACAGATCGAGATCCGGGTGTGCGGCCACGACCACGGCCATGCGCGCGTGACCTGCGACGGCCAGACGGACCTGCAGCTCCCCCGGGAGTCCAGCATTCGGGTGGCCCGCCATCCCGACCGGGCCTGCCTGCTCCATCCCAAGGGTCACGACCATTACAAGATCCTGCGGGCCAAGCTGGGCTGGGGCGGTCATCCTCAGGCGTCGGGGCCATGTTAGGGGAAGTGGCAAGGGCCGAGGCCCGAGGGCCAAGGGCCGAGGGCGGAGGGACGGGGGCGTGCTGACGCACATCCTGGTGCAGGACCTGGCGATCGTGAGCCGGCTGGAGCTGGACCTCGGGCCTGGCCTTGCGGCCCTGACCGGTGAGACCGGCGCGGGCAAATCCATCCTGATCGATGCCTTGGGGCTGGCCCTCGGTGAGAAGGCGGACGCGACCGTGATCCGCGCGGGCCGGGAGCGGGCCGAGGTGGTGGCGACCTTCGACCTGAGCCGCGCCCCGGATGCCCGGGACTGGCTCGGGGAGCAGGCTTTGGACGACGACGGGGACTGCGTGGTGCGCCGTCTCATCGTGCGCGAGGGCCGCTCCCGCGCCTTCGTCAACGGCCGACCGGCCAGTGGAAGCCAGCTCAAGGAGCTGGGTGACCTGCTGGTGGACATCCACGGCCAGCATGCCCACCAATCCCTGCTCCGCCCCAACGATCAGCGCACCCTGCTGGACGCCTATGGCGGCCATGGGGACATTGCCCTTTCGGTCGCGGCGATCTATCGCTCCTTCCGCACTCTGGACCGG
>JBLMWY010000195.1:0-2920 GCA_050257475.1 Bdellovibrio bacteriovorus | reverse complement strand
CGGGTCGCCTCGCGCCAGCCCCGTGCCCTGGAGTCCAGGGGCTGGACCGGGGTGGAGGTGGTCGGCGCCGATGCCCTGGACCCGGCGAGCCTGCCCGCCGCCCTGGATGGGAGCGGGATCGCCTACTATCTGGTCCATTCCATGGCCGCGGGGCGCGATTTCGGGCGCCTGGACCTGCAGGCCGCCGCCAACTTCGCCGAGGCGGCGGCAGCGGCCGGGGTCGCGCGCATCTGCTACCTGGGGGGCCTGGTGCCGGCGGATGCCGAGAGCGAGCACATCGTCTCCCGGCGGGAGACCGGCGAGGTGCTACGCCGGGGCCCGGTGCCGGTCACGGAGATCCGGGCCGGGATCATCGTGGGTCCGGGCTCCGCCGCCTTCGAGGTGATGCGCGACCTGGTCTACCACCTGCCGGTGATGGTCACGCCCCGCTGGGTGCGGGCCAAGTCGCCCCCCATCGCCCTGGACAACCTGCTGGAGTATCTGGTGCGGGCGCCGGCCCTCCCCGAGACCGCTGGCGGTATCTACGATGCGGCGGGCCCCGAGGAGCTGACCTACGAGGCCATGATGCGGACCCTGGCGGAGGCAGCCGGTCGTCGCCCCCCCTGGATCATCCCGGTGCCCGTGCTCTCGCCCCGGCTCTCGGCCTATTGGCTGCGCTTCGTGACCTCGGTGCCCACCCCCATCGCCCGGGCCCTGATCGAAGGGCTCAAGCACGACTTCACCGCCCATCCCGAGGCCCTGCGGGCCCTGGTGCCCCAGCCCCTGCTCGATTTCCGGGAATCCGTGGAGGCGGCCTTCGCCGCGGAACGCAACGCCCAGGTCCAGGCCCGTTGGACCGAAGGAGCCTTCAATATGCGCCAGCGTCGGCTGGACTATGCCTATTACGCCAAGCGCGCCGGGGGCAGCGCCGTGGCCGAGGCCCCCGCCTCGGCGGTGTGGTCCGTGGTGGCCGCCATCGGCGGCGACAACCGCTACTACTTCCTGAACGGGCTCTGGACCCTGCGGGAGGTCATCGACTGGGCCCTCGGAGGCCAGGGCCTGAGGCACGGCCGCCGTCACCCCACTGAGCTGCGGGTGGGGGACCGGATCGACTCCTGGGAGGTGATCGGCATCGAGCCCGAGCGGCGCCTCACCCTGGCCTTCGGCATGCGGGCCCCGGGTGCCGGCATCCTGGAGTTCGAGATCGAGCCCCTGCCGAGTCTGACTGAAGGCCGGCGGACCCGCGTCACCGCCACCGCCTACTGGCACCCGGCCGGGGTCTGGGGCCTGCTGTACTGGCTGTCCATGGAGCCCGCCCACCGGGTGATCTTCAAGGGTCTCACCCGCGAGATCGCCCGACGGGCAGAGGCCCAGGGCACCGGCTCTGACCAGGCGGTCAGACCGCCCAGACCAGGGTGACCCGGAATTGATCCAAGATCTCTCGCCGGCCGCCCTCGCCTTGTGCGCCGGCTTCGTCCTCGGCGCCTATTTCATCCGCGGCATCGCGGGCTTCGGCTCCGGACTGATCGCCATCCCCCTGCTCGCCCTGGTGCTGCCCCTGCCCCTGGTGGTGCCGGCGGTGGCGCTGACCGACTATCTGGCCTCCGCCTCCCAGGGCATCGCCGACCGCCGGGCCATCCTGTGGAAGAGCCTGTTGCCCCTGCTGCCCTTCATGCTGGGCGGGGTGCTCCTGGCGCTCTATCTACTCCAGCGGGTCGACCCGGGGCTCCTGACCCAGGTCCTCGGCATCCTCGTCATAGGCTATGCCCTCTACACCCTGGCGGACCTGCACCCTGGACGGATCGAGGCGGCCCAGCGCACCGCGCCCCTCGGCGCCCTAGGGGGACTCATCGGCACCCTGTTCGGCACTGGCGGCCCCTTCTATGTGGCCTACCTCCAGCTCTGGGGCCCAGCCAAGGCCCAGTTCCGCGCGACCGCGGCCACCATCTTCCTGATCGAGGGCAGCACGCGGATCATCGGTTATGTGGCCTCGGGCCTCTTCAACCGCGAGGCCCTGCTGCTATCGGCCGGCGCCCTGCCCCTGGTGGCGCTGGGGCTCTACGCGGGACATCATGTCCACACCAACCTCTCGGAGGCGACCTTTCGGCGCCTGATCGGCGTGCTGCTGCTGGGCAGCGGCCTGGCCCTGGCCTTGCGTTGACCCAGGCACCGGCCGCCGGCCCTGAGGCGGTTTCTTTTTGGCCCGGCACCCCCACTGTCCAGGTCGGAACTTGTGCACTGGCCGCACCCGGCTGAACCCCCGACACAGGCAGGAACACCCCATGTCAGAGAAAGCCAAGCTCACCAATGTCCTGGCCCATGCCCACTATGCGTCGAGCTTCGACGCCCAGTCGGACGACGAGGTCTATGACCCCAAGAAGGAGGCCCTGGTGCGGTCCATGCTCCAGGAGATCGGCGAGGACCCCTACCGGGAGGGTCTGCGCCGCACGCCTCTGCGGGTCGCCAAGGCCATGGACTTCCTAACGAGCGGTTATGAGCTCTCCGCCGAGGAGATCATCAAGAAGGCGGTCTTCCAGGAGGACGTGAAGGAGATGGTGGTGGTGCGCGACATCGAGTTCTATTCGATGTGCGAGCACCACATGCTGCCCTTCTTCGGCCATGCCCATGTGGGCTACCTGCCCAACGGCAAGGTGGTGGGGTTGTCCAAGGTGGCCCGGGTGGTGGACGTGTTCGCCCGCCGGCTCCAGGTACAGGAGCGGCTCACCAACCAGGTGGCGGACGCCATGATGGAGCACCTGGGGGCCCACGGGGTGGCGGTGGTGATGGAGGCGAGCCACACCTGCATGATGATGCGCGGTGTGCAGAAGCAGCGCAGCACCACCGTCTCCAGCGCCATGCGTGGCACCTTCGAGACCGATCCCCGCACCCGCGCGGAGTTCATGTCCTTCATCCGCGGATAAACCAAACCCGTTGGCTTCCC